>JAUNNU010000195.1 GCA_030537295.1 Bacteroidia bacterium | reverse complement strand
AAGAAGGTAATGGTTTGTACGGAAAATGATATCCGACTCCCCAATCCATTCTACCCTGTAATCTGTTCTCGTCATTTCTACAGCAACTGCGTCCTTCTCATCGGCCATAAGAACATTCAGTCCATTCATACGGGGATATGTCTTCAAATACTCGAGTGCACTTCTGACACTGGTACAATCGCGAAGAACATGATGCAGATTCAGGAAAATATTACTGTCACTGAAATCTTCACGTTTTGCCGTAACATCACCGCTTAGGGATTCCCCGGGCGGCAGGCAAGTGGCCGTCCCGGTTGAGCTTACTGTGAGACCGTAATTATTCACGCCAAGAGACGGGTATGTGATAATTCCGGCAAGTCCGCAAGCAACAATGCTCATTCCATCATCATAATGATGTTCAACTGTGATGGATTCAACGGGCATATCCAGGTCACGATTCTTAATCATATATCCGCATCCGTCTGCCGTAGCTTTTCCTCTGGCATAAAGCATCGTGCATTCCCGGGCGTAAAAAGGTTTCATGAAATAAATGGGGATGTTCAGAAGAACAATGTCTTCAAAAGGCAGCTCAGCACCCTCTGAAATCCCCTTCATTTCCTCCCACTGCTCTGGATACTTTTCTCTGAAAAACTTACTGTTTTCCGAAAAAATCTCGTCGTACAGTGACATATCGGGATTTCCTTTTGTCATATCCGTACGAATCAATTCAAGATTTTTTAATATGAGATCAGGAAATGCCTTTCCATGCAGCACGCCCTGTTGATAGGGCGTGCCACTCACAATAACTTTTCTGATTCTTTCCATAGAAAACTGTTCCCTTTTTTTAAGGAAGATAAACACCGACACCAGGACCGAAAGGAATGTTGAATACAAACCAGATAACGAACAACGTCGTCATGATAAAGAAAGATGCTATGCAGTACGGCGTCATGTTGGCAAAGAGCGTACCGAATTTTGCTCTCTTGTCGTATTTCTGAGCCACAGTCAGCAACATGCCAAAATATGCGAAAGACGGCGTTATCGGGTTTGTACAAGCATCTCCGATTCTGTATGCCATTAAGAGCATTCCGGGATGATAACCGAGAAGCATGAACATGGTAACAAAGATAGGAGCAATAACTGCCAGCTTCGTATTGACACCGCCAACCGGAATGTTCAGGATTGCTGAGAAAAGGATGAAAACGATGATGATGAGCAAAATCGGAAGTCCTGAATTTGAAAGGGCATTTGCGCCAGCAATGGCAATAATAAGGCCAATGTTTGACCAATCAAAGTAGCACATGAACTGTGCCATGAAGAAGAACATTGCCACATAGCTGCCCATGCTTGCCATGGATTCCCCAAGACAGTTCGCAATATCCGTAAAGTTTTTGAACTTGCCTGACTTTCTTCCGAAAACAGCACCAGGAATTCCGAACATAAGAGCAATAGCCAGAGACATGGATTTCATAAGCGGTGAAGCTGATGAAGTAATGGAGCCCTCCTCATCGGCAAGAATGCCGGTCACGCAGAGGATAACAATGGCTGCCATATAGATTGCAAATGCAATACCTGCTGACTTTAATGCTTTCTTTTCCGCTTCTGTTGCTCCGTTATAAGGCTGAATAGCTCCTTCTTCAGCGTATGAAGGATCATATTTGCCCAATCTGGGTTCCACAAATTTTGTTGTTACAAAATAGGAAGTAGGTACCAGTAATACTGCTGCAACGGAAGAGAAATACCAGTTGCATGTCGCTGTAAGCTTAAAAGTCGGATCAAGAAGGTCGATTGCCGCCTGAGTGTAACCCAGGTTCATGATATCGATTGATGTAATCAGTACATTTGCACAGAATGCAGAAGCCGTTGTCGCATAACCGGCAAACATACCTGCAAGGGGATTTCTTCCCATGCTGAGCCAGATCATTGCTCCGAGAGGAGGAAGAACAACCCAACCTACGCCTCCTGCACAGTCAGCAAGAACACAGAAAACCAGGAAGAAAATGATAAGACCGGCCGCGCTCTTTTTTTTACTTGTTGCAGTGTTCATAAGCAGTGTCCGGAACAAGCCCGACCTATCCGCCAGGCCCACGCCCATCATGCACAGTAAAACCATACCGAGTGCACTTAGGCTTGTAAAGTTTGTCTGAGCGGTCGTAATAGCCTTTATAAAACCTTCTTTCGACAGAAGATTGAAAGCCTTTACTTCCTCCCCGGTTGTCGGATTAATCGCCGTGATGTTGCAAACAGAGAAAATAAAAGACAACAGGATTGTAATAACTGCCAGACCAATAAAAAGTGTGATTGAGTTGGGTATCTTATTTCCTACCCGCTCAAGCCATCCGAGAAAGCCTCCGCTTTTCCTTGTTTCCTTTTCCTTTTTTTACTCCTTTTTTTTTATTTGAGGTCCACTTCCCCACGTTTAATTGTTAAAGTATCATCCAAACACAATAATTTCAAACAGTTTTTTCGGTAATTAAACAATAATTCTATTGTATTTTGCGAATATATCAATGAAAGAAAAGGTCTCGCGACAGTTATTATAAATGATACAA
>JAUNNU010000086.1:6776-12663 GCA_030537295.1 Bacteroidia bacterium | reverse complement strand
AACACTCTCAAATGATTATCCGCATATCTTAAATAAAAAACGCTTCTGACAACGGTGCGCCAGCCTCAATAGTTTCTTGTCTCTAATCCAAATTATTCAACTCTTCCCGGATAGACTTCAAGTGCTTTTCCGAGGATGAACATTGCATCCGCCAAAGCCTCGCAGTTGAGGCAGTAACTGATTCTGACTTCCTGGACGCCGAGGCCTGGTGTTGAATAGAAACCACTTGCCGGTGCCATCATAACCGTCTTGCCTTCATAGTTGAAGTCGGTGAGCAGCCATTTGCAGAACGTCTCCGAATTGTCGATTGGAAGATGTGCGACGATGTAGAATGCACCCTTAGGTGTCGGGCAGAATGCTCCCGGAATCTTGTTGATGCCTTCAACGCAGATGTTACGACGTGAGACGTATTCTTTCACTGTGCCATCGAAGTATGAAGCCGGAGTGTCGAGTGCGCCTTCTGCAGCGACCTGACCGTATGACGGAGGCGACAAACGAGCCTGAGCGAATTTCATCGCCGTACTCATGACCTCTTTATTCTTTGAGATGATACGACCGACGCGAATACCGCAGGCACTGTATCTCTTTGATTCTGAATCAATAAGAATGACATTATCCTCAATACCTTCAAGTGTCATTGCGGATACGTGCTTTGCGCCGTCGTAGCAAAATTCACGATAAACCTCGTCGGTGATGAGGTAAAGACCGTATTTCTTGACGATCTGACGAAGTGACTCCATTTCTTCCGCTGAATAGAGATAACCTGTCGGGTTGTTCGGGTTGCAGATAAGAATCGCTTTTGTATTAGGTGTGATAGCTTTCTCGAACTCGCTCATTGGCGGAAGCGCGAAACCGTTGCTGATTTCAGATGAAATCGGTTTGACTTTCACGCCGGCTGCCTTGGCGAAACTGTTGTAGTTCGCATAGAACGGTTCCGGAATGATGACTTCGTTTTCCGGATCCATGATTGTCTGGAAAGTAATCTGAAGAGCTTCCGAACCGCCGGTTGTCACGATGATTTCGTCAGGGGTGATGTTGATGCCAAGACCTTCGTAATATTTGCAGATTTTCTTTCTGTATGAAAGTTCACCAGCTGAATTTGAATATTTGATGACCTTTTCAGAATATTTCTTGACAGCATCAAGGGCGTATGATGTTGTTTCAATATCCGGCTGACCGATGTTAAGATGGTAAACCTTTATTCCCTTTTGTTTTGCTGCATCTGAGAAAGGAACTAGCTTTCTGATTGGTGACGCAGGAATTTCTTGACCTTTTTTAGAAATTGTTAACATTTTATAACTATTAATATTAATTGTTCTTGTTGAACGGGCTGCCTTCGCTTTCTTCTCTCAAAGGCGCTGCTTCAGTAGGCTGAGCCATGACCGTTCCTTTGATATGAAGTTTTATCTCATTGTTTGACAACGAGTTCGAGAAGACTGTCACGTACTTGTTAAAGCTGCCAGGGCGGTCGGTGTTTTTGTATGTCACTCTGATGACATTTGATTCGCCGGGCATGATGGGCTGTCTTGGCCATTCCGGCACCGTGCAGCCGCATGACGACTTCGGCTGTGTAAGAATAAGCGGTTCATTGCCAGTGTTAACGAAAACGAATTCGTAAGTGCCGTTTCCCTTGTACTGGATGCTGCCGAAATCGTGGTTTGTCTCTTTGAATGTGATAATCGGGCCGTTTTGTTTTTCGGCTGACTCAACCTGCGCCGTCGCGATGTTAAACATCATGAACATTGCGCTGAATAATGCAAATAATTTTTTCATTTTGTTTAAATTTTACTCATTTTTTTGTGCGACAAAGATACACATTATTTCTTAATTTATACACAAAAAAAATAATTTAAAATTTTTGAAAAAAAATGTTGTACGTATTAAAAAATACTGTACTTTTGCAGCGTCAAAAACGGCGAGGTAGCTCAGTTGGTTAGAGCGTCGGATTCATAACCCGGAGGTCATGAGTTCAATTCTCATCCTCGCTACACTTCATAACAAAATGAATGTCAGGAGGTTAAAAGCCTCCTGATTTCGTTTAGCGGGACAGTATCGGGACAGAACATTTCCACGCGTCAGTACCAGAGCAGCAGGCTTTTGACATCCACATCTCCAATGTCAGATGAAATTTGTGATAAAAGAAAAAAATAAAGTTAAAAAAGGCGAAGCGACATCTAAAAATCACATGTCGCTTCGCGTTCTCTTATCCCTGTCCTCTAAATTTTGCCTTAAATTCTCTCCGCTATTCCGTAAACCTTTTGTTTCGGTGACGTTGACTGAATCAGTTCGGCCAAAAAGCCTGTCATGAAGAACTGAACGCCTACGATGATGCAAATCAATGCGAAATAAAATAACGGACGGTTTGTCATTCCGTAAACTCCGAAGGCGAATTTCTTGACAACCAAGATGATTCCGATAATAAAGCCGACGAGGAACATTACAGTTCCGAGACCTCCGAAAAGATGCATCGGGCGTTTCCCGAACTTTGAGATGAATGTAATAGTGAGCAAATCAAGATAACCTCTTAAGAATCTGTTCATTCCGAACTTTGACGTGCCGAATTTCCTCTTCTGATGATGAACCACCTTCTCCCCTATGTGACCGAATCCGGCGGCTTTCGCCATCACCGGAATGTAACGGTGCATCTCTCCGTAAATCTCAACACTCTTCACGACTTCGTTTCTGTATGCTTTAAGTCCGCAGTTGAAATCATGAAGTTTGATTCCTGTCATCTTCCTCGTTGACCAGTTGTAGAATTTCGACGGGATGTTTTTTGCGATCTTTGAGTCGTAACGTACTTTTTTCCAGCCGCTTACGAGGTCATAACCTTCTTCAGCAATCATTTTGTAAAGACCAGGAATCTCATCAGGACTGTCCTGAAGGTCAGCGTCCATTGTGATAACCACGTCGCCTTGTACAATCTTGAAGCCTTCGTTCAAGGCCGCCGACTTGCCGTAATTTCGTCTGAAACGGATGCCTTTTACGTTTTCGTTATTTGCTTTCAGTTTCTGGATGCAGTTCCATGAGCCGTCGGTGCTTCCGTCGTCAACGAATACGATTTCGTATGTGAAGTTGTTTTCATTCATTACGCGTCGAATCCACGATTCGAGTTCCGGCAGCGATTCTTCCTCATTTAATAAAGGTACTACAACAGATATGTTCATTTCATTTATTTTTTCGTGCAAAAATAGCAATTATTAATGAATAAAACAGCGTCAGCACAACATTTATTATCAGCAATGACAAAGCCGTCGCCTGAGGCGAAAACAAATCTTTGTAATGCTCGCCGACATTATATATATTCATCCTGCTTTCCAATCCGATATAAGCGTATGCCACATAAACCGCCCCGCTGAACAGCAACGACGCCGTAAGCCCGCACAGGAAGTTCAACAGGAACGCCTGTCGGTATGAAAATTCTGAATAGACGAATTTCCATTTGAAAAAAGCGGCGGTCACGCTTAACCAGACGAACGGAATAAGATATATTATCGAGAAAAGGTATGACGACTCGATATACAAACGCTCATAAAAAGCAATGTAAACCGTTGATAACACAACACTTAACAACGCACCTGAGAACAAGGCGGTGAACCAAAATTGTTTATGCGTGTATGTAGGAGTTATTATCATGTTAATACGAAAAAGGGTAAGCTACTTATATCGCACCGCTCAACCATCTACCCTTGCTACCTTCCGGTCCTGGGGGAGTTTGACAGGAGCTGGTCGTATAAGACTTACCCGCTGCAAAAGTACTACATTTTTCAATATGCACAAGTTTTTTTTGAAAAAAATATTCTCATGTATATCAATGGATTATGATGTTTAAGAACATTTTTATAATTTTTCGCTTTCTTAAATTGGCAAAAAAAACGCCTATTTGTTTCCAACATCCATCTTTCTTGTCAATATTTCAATGAATTTAACATTGCCGAGGAAGTTCTTCCCTATTATTCTGATGACGGTATATGCAGGTATTGCGATAATCATTCCTACGATGCCGCCAATGCTTCCCGCCATCAGAATGACAATGAAAATCTCGACAGGATGCGCTTTGGCACTTTTTGAATAAATGATTGGCTGGAACAGAAAATTATCAATAAGCAACGCCACGACAATCACGCATGGAATCACTATCACACAGTGTAAAAGCGCATCGTATGAACCGTTGCTGAGGACCGCGACAACACCAAAAAGCGTGCCAACAATGCTGCCGATTAACGGCCCGATATACGGTATCACATGTAATAAAGCCACAAAAACACCAATCATCAACGGATTGGGTACATTGAAAATTATCAAGCCAATCGTTATGAGTGTAGCCATGCACAACACTTCAATCATCAGTCCGATAACGTAACGCGACAGCATCACCCTTGTGGATGTCAGGACTTTGAGTGTCTTGTTTTCAAACTTGTCAGGAACGATGGCAAGAAATATCATCTTGATGATGTTTGGCTCGCGGAGGAAAAAAAACAAAAGGAAAACGGTTGAAAACAACCCGATGAAAATGGAACTCGTCGTGGAGACCACCGAATCCAGAATGATTTTCACATTGGCCCAGTTGACAATGTTATACACTTCGTTTTTCAGGAATTCAATTGCGGCATCGCGCGACTTCACGAGGTTTATGCTTGCGAGAAAACCGAAAAACCTGTTGATTGGCTCTTCAAAGTAATCGAAAACGTCCCCGACATCAATGTTCTTCACCATGTTCACTTCCTTGTTGAACATCGGGACGGCAAACCTGACAATAAGTGTCAAAGCCATGAAAAGCAATACGATGGCAATCAACGCAGAAATTGTAGAATTGATCTGGAACTTTCCGACTTTAATTTTTTCAAGAGCACTGGTAAGCGGGCGGCACAGCAGGAAAAGTACTAACGCGACCACGAAATAAAGGAAAATATCCGGGAAAAAAATCGCAATTGCAATGAAAATCAGCAATCCGGAAATTGACTTGATGAAATTGGCAGCCTTATTCATATTTTACATTTTTAATTTGATTTAAAATTTTTCGCAAAGATAATATTTTTTAATTTTGCAGCCGTTAAATAAACAAAAATGGAGATAGTTTTGTTTTTGGTGACTGGTTTGGCCGTCGGATGTATCGGAGCGATGCTTGGCATCGGAGGCGGCATCATCATAGTCCCGTTGATGTCGTTCGTTTTCGGCGCGACGCCGCAGGAAGCAGCCGGGACCTCAATGTTTGTTGTCTTGTTCAATTCACTTAGCGGCGCTTACGGTTATTACAAGCAGAGACGCATCTGCTGGGACGCGGCGTGGAAGTTCGCTTTGGCAACGATTCCGGGCGGATTTCTCGGAAGCTATATCGCTCATTATCTTGAAAGTAAGACGTTGTTCATAATCTTTGGCATATTTTTTGCGATAATGGCGATGATGATGTTTGTGAAGGCTGAAACAAAATCAAAAACTGAAACAAACACGGACGTTCCCGAAAATTATGATTGGAAACTCGGCACGGTTTGCAGCGTTGTTGTCGGGTTCATCGCGAGCATCCTCGGCATCGGCGGCGGCATAATACATGTGCCGATGATGACATATCTGCTGAAGTTCCCCGTCAAGACCGCCATCGCCACCTCCACTGCAATCCTCACAGTGTCGGCACTTTCAGGTGCGGTGTCGCATGCCGTCCTCGGTCACGTCTTATGGGTCCCCGCTCTCGGACTCGCCGTCGGAGCCGTCATCGGGGCGCAGGTCGGAGTGCGGCTCGCATTAAAAACTAAATCATCCCTATTGATGAGACTGACAGCATTATTGGTTTTTGCGATGGGCGTGAAGTTCGTGTTGAGCGTGTGTCCTATTTGACAGGCATTATCGTGATGACAAAATTCGTGTTATTCGTGTGATTCGTGGTGAAAAAGAA
>JAUNNU010000086.1:0-6766 GCA_030537295.1 Bacteroidia bacterium | reverse complement strand
ATACTCGCCTGTTATTGCGGTCCGATAAAAAACGGAAACGAAAGAACTGACCTCCAAAACAGAAATCAGCCCTTACATTTCGCCCTTAAAAAAGTTTTATCGGACAAAAGAATCACACGAACGATACAACATCATTCGTGTGATTCGTGCAATTCGTGGTGAATTACTTTTCAACTTCCTTCTTGAGGCGTTCCGTGAGCATCGGTACGATCTTGTGGAGGTCGCCGACGATGCCGAGGTCAGCCGCGCTGAAGATAGGAGCGTATTTGTCCTTGTTGATGGCGATGATGAAGTCTGACTCCTCCATGCCAGCGAGGTGCTGGATGGCGCCGGAGATACCGCATGCCATGTAAAGGCTCGGACGAACTGTCTTACCTGTCTGACCGACTTGATAGCAGTGATCCATGATGCCTGCGTCAACCATGGCACGTGACGATGCCACCATGCCGCCGAGGACATCCGCCAGAGCCTGAAGCTTGTCGAAGCCTTCTCTGTCGTGAACGCCACGGCCGCCGGAAACGAGAATCTTCGCATCGGCGATGTCGTCATTGCACTTGCAGTTCATGACGGTCTCGATGACTTTCACTTTGAATTTCGTTGTGTCGAACTGTGGTGTGAACATTGTGACAACGCCAGTTCTGCCAGCCTCGCGGACGCGTTTCTGCATCACGCCCGGACGCACCGTTGACATCTGCGGACGTGTGTTTGGGCAAAGAATTGTCGCCATGAGGTTGCCGCCGAAAGCAGGACGTGTCGAGCGGAACTGCTTCTCACCTGTCTCTTCAACTGTTGCGATTTCGAGCTTAGTGCAGTCGGCTGTCAGACCGGTCTTAAGTCTTGAAGCAAGACGTGGGGCGAGGTCACGGCCGATTGTCGTTGCGCCGTAAAGGACGATACTCGGCTTGCGTTCTGTAATCATCTGATACACAACCTGTGAGTATTGTTCTGTCAAATAGTCTTTCAATTCAGGGCAGTCAGCAACGAGGACTTCGTCAGCACCCATCTCGATGAGGCTCTGTGCCTGTGCCTTCACGTTGTAACCGACCAACATAGCCACGACCTTCTCACCGAGAGCGTCGGCGAGGTCGCGTGCCTTACCTAAAAGTTCGTAAGCTACGGACTGAATCATTCCGTTGCGCTGTTCTGCGAACACATAAACGTTTTTATAATCTTTGATATCCATGGCCACTTTTAGATTAAATGTTTCTCTTTCAGTTTATTAACAATGATTTCGACTGCTTCTTCCTCGCTGACCTCGTGTATTTCGCCCGGAGTCTTGAGAGCCTTCGGGAATGACTGGAACACCTTTGTCGGTGAGCCTTTCAGACCGAGTTTCGTCTCATCTACATCGAGTTTGTCGGCACCCCATACTTCAACTTCCTTGTTGTAAGCCTCGACGATGCCGTTAACTGTCATGTAACGTGCCGAGAATGCTGAAGCGAGCACTGTGAGGACGCATTTCCCTTCGACTTCGAGAGTCTGAACGCTGTCTTCGTTTTCCTTCTTCACGATGAAGTTTCCGTTTTCTTCACGGACCGCATCGATGACGTATGAGACCTGCGGGAGACCGAGGTGTTCTGCCATCTCAGGGCCGACCTGTGCAGTGTCACCGTCGATAGCCTGACGGCCTGCAATGATGAGGTCATAGTCCATAGTCTTGATGGCACCTGCCAATGCGTATGATGTCGCGAGAGTATCTGCGCCGGCGAACTTTCTGTCGCTCAACAAGATAGCTCTGTCAACGCCCATAGCGTAAGCCTCTCTCAAAATGAGGTCTGCCTGTGGAGGTCCCATTGTGATGACTGTGACGTTTGCACCGTACATGTCCTTCATGCGGAGTGCGAGCTCGAGGCCGCCCTTGTCGTCCGGGTTCATGATGCTCGGGACGCCGTCACGGATAAGGGTGTTCTTTACCGGATCAATTTTGATTTCTGTAGTATCAGGTACTTGCTTAATACAAACTATAATATTCATGATCTTCCCTCCTATTTAAATAATTGACCTGCGATAACCATTCTCTGGACTTCTGATGTGCCTTCGTAGATTTCGGTGATCTTCGCGTCGCGCATCATGCGTTCGACAGGATATTCACGTGTGTAGCCGTAACCGCCGTGGAACTGCACCGCCTTTGTGGTCACTTCCATCGCTGTCTCGGCTGCAAACAACTTTGCCATTGCAGCGTCCGCCGAATACGGAATGCCTTTGTCTTTCTTCCATGCTGCGCTTCTGACGAGCAGACGGGCCGCCTCGACCTTGGTCTTGAGGTCAGCCATCTGGAACTGTGTGTTCTGGAACTGTGCGATTGCCTTGCCGAACTGTTTACGTTCTTTAGTGTATTTAACTGTCTCATCCATAGCACCTTGTGCGATGCCGAGAGCCTGTGAAGCGATACCGATACGGCCGCCGTCGAGAGTCTTCATTGCGATGTTGAAGCCCTTGCCGAGAGGTCCGAGGAGGTTTTCCTTCGGCACTTCGCAGTTTTCGAATATAAGCTCGCATGTCGCTGAGCCGCGGATACCCATCTTTAACTCTTTCTTTCCGATGCTGAAGCCCTTGAAGCCTTTCTCAACGATGAATGCCGAGATGCCCTTGGTGCCCTTCGACTTGTCGGTCATCGCCATGACGATGAACACGTCGGCGTATGCCGCATTAGTGATGAAAATCTTGCTGCCGTTGAGAATCCACTTGTCACCTGCATCGACGGCTGTTGTCTGCTGCATCGCCGCGTCGGTACCGGCATTAGGTTCTGTCAAACCGAATGCGCCGATCCATTCGCCTGAAGCGAGCTTCGGCAGATATTTCATCTTCTGTTCTTCTGTTCCGTTTTCGAGTATCGGTGACACGCAGAGTGACGTGTGTGCTGAGACGATGACGCCTGTCGTGGCGCATACTCTTGAGAGTTCCTCAACCGCCATGATATACATCTGCACTGTCCCGCCGGCACCGCCGTACTGTGTCGGCACCGGAATACCCATCAAACCTAACTTGGCCATCTTCTTGACGGTTTCCATCGGGAAACGTTCCTGTTCGTCAACTTCTGCCGCCAAAGGCTTGACTTCGTTCTCCGCAAACGACCTGATCATTTGCAAGAACAATTCTTCTGTCTTTGAATAGCTAAAATCCATTTTTATACCTTATTAATATTTATAGAATCCTTCACCTGATTTACGACCGAGCAAGCCGGCGCGCACCATCTTTCTGAGAAGCGGATGCGGACGGTACTTAGGATCGCCAAATTCGTTATAGAGAACCTCCATGATTGCGAGGTTGACATCGTTGCCGATGAGGTCGGCCAATGCGAGCGGTCCCATCGGGTGGTTCGCGCCAAGCATCATGCACTTGTCGATGTCTTCCGCGCTTGCGATTCCGTCAGCAAGGATGCCGACAGCCTCGTTGATCATCGGGATGAGGATACGGTTGACGACGAAACCCGGGGCTTCGTTGACCTCGACGGGTGTCTTGCCAACTGATGTGGCGAGTTCGACGATGGTCTTGCAGACTTCCGCTGATGTGAGCTGTCCCTTGATGACTTCAACCAATGCCATGCGGTCGGCCGGGTTGAAGAAGTGCATGCCGATGAACTGAGACGGACGGCTTGTGCAAGCAGCAATCTCAGTGATTGACAATGATGATGAGTTTGTTGCGAAGATTGTCTCCGGCTTGCAGATCTTGTCAAGCTCGGTGAAGACGTCTTTCTTCAGCTGCATGTCCTCTGACGCTGCTTCGATCACGAGGTCAGCGTCGGCGAATGTTGCGTAGTCAGTTGTCGTTGCGATGTTTGCCATGATTGCATCCATTGCTTCCTGTGCGATTTTGCCTTTTTCAACGAGTTTTGCGTAACCCTTTGAAATTGAAGCCATAGCCTTGTCGAGGCTGGCCTGTGTGCGGCTCTTCATGACGACCGGCATCTTGGCTGCGAAAGCCTTCACGATGCCTTTTGCCATTGTTCCTGTTCCGATTACAAATACTTTCATTTTCAAATTATTTTATAAATTGTTAATATTTCAATTTTCTTAATGTGTTATTGCAAAATATTATAATTTAACTTTAACACTTCACTCTCAACACTTTATAACTATTTGCCTTGGAAGTGCGGTCTGTTCTTCGTAAGGAAACAGCCCATTCCTTCTTTCTGGTCTTCCGTCGCGAAGCAGCGTGAGAAATACACGTTCTCGTATGCGATAGCTTCGTTTGCGGTCATGTCGTAGTTGTCATTGATGCAACGTTTTGCGGCGCGGATTGCGAGAGGTGCATTCCTCAACATCTTCTCCGCCATCGCGATGGCCTGTGGCATAAGTTCTTCAGGTTCGCAGACGGCGTTCACGAGACCGATTCTGTATGCTTCCTGCGCATCAATCATCTTGCCGGTGAAGATGAGTTCCTTTGCTATTGCTGGGCCGACGAGCTTAGGCAGTCTGTAAGTGCCGGAGAAACCTGGGATTATGCCGAGGCCGACTTCCGGCTGTCCGAACTTTGCTTTGTTGGATGCTATGCGGATGTCGCATGCCATTGCAAGCTCGCAGCCGCCGCCGAGCGCGAATCCGTTGACAGCGGCGATGACCGGGATGTTGATGTCTTCAAGTTTCTTGAACGCTTTGGCGCCGAGACGTGCGAACTCGAGTGCCTGCGCGTCGTCGAGGTCTTTCATCTCCGCGATGTCAGCACCGGCGACGAAAGCTTTCTCCCCGTCACCCGTCACGATGAGGACTTTTGTCACAGCGAGGTCGATCTCGTCCACGAAACGGTCAATCTCCGACAAAATCGCCGAGCACAACGCATTCAACGACTTCGGTGCGGAGACGGTCAATATCTGGATGCCATTTTCCTTTATCTCGCTTTTTAAATATTGATATTCCATGTCCAAAGTTTTATTAAATCAAAATCTCAAGAAGGCTCTGCCCTCTTTTAACATTTCTCTTTTAACTTTCAACTAATCAATCATTGATTTGAGGTTCGGGCTGATGATGAGCTTCGCCTCTGTCGCGGCCTGAATGTCTTCAACGGTGAATTCAGGGTGTTTCTCTGTGAGGACGATGCCTTCAGGTGTGATTTCCATGACGCCCATTTCCGTGATGATCATATTGACCTGACCTGCCGCTGTGAGTGGCAACGTGCAGTTCTTCAGGATTTTAGGTGCGCCTTTCTGCGTGTGCTCCATGGTGAGGATTACGCGTTTTGCGCCGACCACGAGATCCATTGCGCCGCCCATGCCGGGAGCCATCTTGCCTGGGATGATCCAGTTGGCGAGGTTGCCTTTCTCATCGACCTGCAAAGCGCCGAGGAACGACACGTTGACGTGGCCGCCGCGGATGATTGCGAATGATGTCGCTGAATCGAATGAACATGCGCCCGGATTCAATGTGATGAAGCCGCCGCCTGCGTTGATGACGTTCTTGTCTTCTTCACCTTCAGCCGGTGTCGGGCCGATGCCCATGGCTCCGTTCTCTGTCTGGAGTGTGACTGACACGCCTTCCGGAAGGTAGTTTGGAATCATTGTCGGGATGCCAATACCGAGGTTCACAACATCGCCATCGTGCAACTCTTTGGCTGCTCTCCTTGCGATGACTTCTCTGATTTCGTTTTTGTCCATGATATTAAATTTTATTGTTGTTATATTTTTCTCTTGACTTTACTCTCTTAACTGGAATATTACTTCATTCCTCGTTTCACCATTTCGGATACGATGAATGAAGCCACGTCGTCGGCGTATGTGTTCATGCCGAAGCCGGCGTCGTAGCCGAGTTCTTTGGCGAGTTCATGGGTGATACGTGCGCCGCCGCAGCAGAGAATCATCTTGTCGCGGAGACCCTCGGCTTCCATCAGCTCGACGAGGTTTGTGAGGTTCTTGATGTGAACGTCTTTCTGCGTGACCGTCTGCGACACGAGGAGAGCGTCGGCATGAAGCTCGATGCCTTTTGCCAAAAACTCTTCGTTCGGAACCTGACTGCCGAGGTTGTATGCCTCAATCATCTCGTAACGTTCCAGTCCGTAGTGACCGGCGTAACCTTTCATGTTCATGACGGCATCAATGCCGACAGTGTGAGCGTCAGTACCTACACTTGCTCCGACGACGACAATCTTACGTCCGATGTTTTCCTTGATGAATTTGTCAGTCTCATACATGTCCATAACATTTGACTCGACCTTCGGAACGTAAATTGTGCTGTAATTCACTGTATGTGTGCAACTTCCGTAGCAATTGAAGAATGTGAAGCCTGGTGTCAGTTCCTTGTAATAAACGACAGCCGGGTTTTCAAGTCCCATGCTCTTTATAAGTTGTTTCGCAGCTTCAACAGCTTCCGCACCACATGGAACCGGCAAGGTGAAGCTCAACTGAACTTTACCGTCGTTCATGGTGTCGCCATACGGCTTGATTTTGGTTAAATCCAAGGTCTTGTCGAAATCCTTGGCTTCCATTGAATATAGTCCTTCGCTCATATAATTTATATTTAATTAGTAATCAATAAGTTATAATAAACAATTCAGACATTTTAAACTGTCCGTTATAATTTTGCAAATTTAATATTTATTTTAATTTATTTAACAAAAATATTTGCTAATTAACAAATTAAATTGGCAGTCATCACATGTTAGTAATAACTGCCAATCGCTATTCATGCAATCAGTTGGCTAATGATTAATCACAAATGTCAATTCCAATCCGAGCAAATCAGCAATAGTTTGATTATCAAACCCCTTGCTTCTCAAACGATTCACATGTTCAATGTTCTGTAATTCGACACCTTCAGCTCTTCCTTCAGCTCTT
>JAUNNU010000194.1 GCA_030537295.1 Bacteroidia bacterium | reverse complement strand
CGGGATGTAGCGCAGCCCGGTAGCGCGCTTCGTTCGGGACGAAGAGGCCGCAAGTTCGAATCTTGTCATCCCGACTTAAAGAAAATCAGTTCAGAAATGAGCTGATTTTTTTTTTGTTTAGAAAAAACAGCATCTCACGCCAGCCCCCTTTTAACTTTTTAATTTTCTATTTCTTCGGCAATAACGCATGAAAACACCATGAAATGAAAATTTTGTCAAAAAGAAAACATTAAACGAATGAAGAAAATTCATCTGAAAAAATTTCCATTCGAAATTATTGATGTCCGAATTTTTTCCTCAAAAAAGTTTTATCGGACAGCAATAAAAAAGTTACTTCATTGAAGAATTTTTTATTTTCTCAAACGCCTCCGCCGGCTCTTCGATGTTCATGCACAGCGTCTCCATCGGGCAGAGACCGTCGCCCTTCCTGTTGATGATACGCTCGACTTTCTTATCGAAAAAGAATGTGATATTGTGTTTTTCAAAGACTTCCACCGCAGGTTCGGAGATGACGCCGGTGTGGACTTCCTTCACTCCGCCCAAGACCATGAGCAGCGCCGCCGCCTTACCGATGACCTTATCGGCAACAGACGCGCCTTTCAAGAAATCTTTTTCGTTTTCCAAAAGATGGAGCAACGGCTTCACGCCGCGGTCGGAAGAGGTGAAGACCTTGTCGCCTTTCTTCACTGCAATTGTATGATTTCCAGACAACAAGGTTTTATTCAATTCAATTAAAACGTTATTCAAATTATCTCAGTTTTCTGATTAAGAACCATCCGCCGATCCACTGGATGAGCATTCCGGGAACGCCGAGGCGGAAGTCAACGGCGGCTGCGATGAGCGAGCCTTCCATGAGCCATTCGGCCATCGTGCCGAAGAACTGATACGCCAAGACGACTGTGAGGATAGTCAAAAGCGATACTTTGTTTGACTTTTCGGCAATCCATGCGGCTGACACGGCGAGGAAGATTGACTTTATCATGATGCCCGAAACGGCCGCGGCTGCCGGCATCCCGAAAAGGAGACTGTTGACCGCCGGCGACAACACCGCCGTCAGCAAGCCGACCTTCATGCCGTATTTGTAAGACGCGATGAGCGTGAAGAAATATATCGGCAGGAAGATGTGACCGCCGTCGGGAACCAAGTGGCAGAGCTGCGGCAGAAGGATGTTGCCCGCAACGAACAAAGCCACGAATAAATAAGTCTTAACCTCACTGAATCCGAGGTTGTATAATCTGATTTCTTTTTCCATTTTTTTAAACTTTTAATTAATTATCTAAACTCTTAACACTTCACTCTCAACACTTTAAGAGCAAAGCCATTGTCTTATTTTGTCCATTTTCATGTAATCGACGTTATCGACGATCCACTGTCGCATCGCCTTGCCAGGCTCGGTCTGCTGCGGATAGCTGATGTATTCGACTTCCACGCCGAGTGCCTTCGCGACCTTGTAACCCATTACAGACCAGAGCACTCCGATGTCGCCGATGACGGGTATCGACTTCTCGAGACGCGAGAACGCCGACATCTCCATCCTGAACGGGATCTTCGACATCTTCGTCTTCGGCAGCCCTTTATCTATTGCGGCCTGCACCTCGCCTGATTTCTTGTCCAAGTCCCAGGCTTTCTTGAGGTTCTCGTCGAGGTCGAAACGGATTAGCGTCTTGTCTTTCAGGCTGTAGGTCTTGAATCCGTTCCACGACGCCCAGATGCCGTGGCCGGTGTAAGTCTCGAACGGTCCGTCGTGGATTTCCTGTGTCAGTGCCACCGCCGACTCGATTATGACGTCAGCGTCGCCGAGCATGCGTGAGATTCTGTAGCAGCGTTCCGCGACGGGGATGCTGTCGGCGATGCTTATCCCGACCTGTCCGCCGCCGATTAGCTGCGGCACGCTGACGAGCACCGGCACGCCTTTGCGGGCGCCCGCTCCGAGCATGGTGTGTTCGTCGCAACCCCAGCCGGCGACCTCCTCAAACGGCACGTGTCTTGTGTGCGCCATCTCCATGATGACGGGGGCGAGGGTCTCGTTGCGAAGCCCCATCGGGTACGCCATGTTGCCCGCCGCCTTGATGATGACGGTGCATTCTTTCTCGTTGCACCGCTCAACAAGAGCGTCATCGATTATCATCTCTTTTTTAAGCTCATCCCATTGTGCGTCAGTGAGTTCGGTAAGCTCGAAGATGTCGCCGCGCGGCATTTTCTCAAAGTCTAAGAACTCTTCGCCGATTTCGTGGATGTTGATGCGTTTCACCTTGTCAAGCACGCCGCCCATCTCGTGAGAGACGACCGCCGAACTCGTCGTCACGCCGTCAACGAGGCCTTTGTTGATGAACTCCGCGATGAGCGTGGTGACACCTTCGTGAATGTTGGGGCCGCTGCCCGTCACGACAACGACCTTGCCGCCGTTCCGTTTCGCCTCCACAATCTTCTCAATGGCGATGTCAAGATAATGACGCGTCTCATCCGGGAGATTGGTGTATAAGTTTTCTATGAAGTTGCTGTCTATCATAATGTTTCAGATTTTTTTTTAACACGAGTTTCACAGGTTTTTTAACACAG
>JAUNNU010000193.1 GCA_030537295.1 Bacteroidia bacterium | reverse complement strand
TATTTGGCGGTGTAAATCGTGAAACAATCAATAATATGCGCAAACTATTTTTATCAATCATCGCCCTCCTGACGCTCAGCATCGGACTGGCACAAGCACAAGAAACCCCAGAACCCAACACGCTGCCGACACCGGAAAGCAACCAGATTATCTATCGGTCGTCTGACCATCAGAAGATAACGCCGTATAACGCATCCGGATTTGGTGTTACCTACAATGATGCCCAAAGTACATACAATACGGAAGATGATTCACGAGTTTTTTAACACAAATTTCACAAACCTTTGAAACTTAACCATCTGAATATAAAAAATGTCGTATCTTTGCCGCCCGAAATCTATATTTAATCTTGAAGAGAATTTATACAAAAATACTCATGAACAGAAACATTTTTAAACTTTTACTTTCGGCAGTGCTGATAATGTGCTGCACGTCTCCGGCTTTGGCGCAACTCGACACACCGCCTAACGATGAAATCTGGTACTTGACAAAAGATGGACAAAAACTTGATGACAGCAAGTATAAAGTAGGAAAGTCCTTCTGCGGACATACGATAATTAGTCATGATTTTTGGTTCGGCAAATACATCATCAAATTAAATGGTGATGTTACCGCCATAAGCGACGAGGCTTTCTATGACGAAGACGACCTTACGGCTATCAGTTTCCCGAACACGGTGGTGTGGATTGGAGGCGCGACAGATGGTACGGGGGTCTTTGAGGACTGCGACAATTTAAAGTCAGTCATTGTGCCGGCATCGGTAAAGTACATCGGCAGATGCGCCTTCTATGACTGCATCGCGTTGGAGTCCTTTTCCTGCGATAACGTAGAGATTATCTATCCCGAGGCTTTTTGCTATTGCAGGAATCTGAAGTCTGTCAACTTGGGTACTAAGTTGACAGAAATCAAATGGTCAACGCAAGGTAACGAATATGGCGCATTCGAGGATTGTGACGCACTGGAAACCATCACCATACCAGCTTCGGTGACCCATATAGGCAAGCGGGCTTTCCGCTATTGCGATGTACTGAAATTCGTTGCCATAGGCAGCGGAGTGAAAGAGATTGCCGAAGATGCATTCTACGACTGTGACAAGCTGAAGTCGGTGGCCATCGACGGCAACGTGGAAACTATCGGAGAAGATGCTTTCAACGACTGCGAAAAGCTGGAGTCTGTGGCATTTCTCGGCAACACGCCACCATCGTCATTTGGTGATGACTGCTTCGATGATTGCAGCCCAAACCTGAAATACTATGTGCTGGAGGAATACTACGACAGTTACAACAGCAAAAGCTCCCTGAGAGGAAAAGTGGTGGCAGGACCTCCGTACAACGAAATCTGGTACACTACCAACAACGGAGAGACGGCTGAACATCTACTTGATGTCAATCGCCCGGCACTGAACACCTGTATGGGCAACCACTGTGTGCAGTTCTACAACGGCAACCTACCTGAATTCAGTTATTCTGGAACTTGTTTCTGTGACTGCAACAACCTGGTTTCCGCAGTGCTGCCTTCGTCCATCACTTATATTGGCCATAGTGCTTTTTGTCGATGTTCCAATCTTGTTTCCGTATCCATCCCAAGTACGGTAACAGGCATTGGAGACTATGCTTTCAACAGGTGCACAAATCTGGTGTCCATATCCATTCCAAATAAGGTGACGGGCATTGGATCCTATGCTTTCGAAGAGTGCACAAGTCTTCGGAACATCATACTTCCTGACGAGTTAAACTATATCGGTGATTTTGCATTTGTTTATTGTTATGGTTTACAGTCAATAATAATTCCCGATATGGTGAGCACAATTTCCGAACGTGCATTTTATTTGTGTTCCGCCCTGAAGGATGTGACGATAGGAAACAGCGTGACAAGCATTGGAGAAGATGCATTTAATGCGTGCTCTTCCCTTCAGTCTGTAACATTCAAGTCTGTTCCCTTGCTCAAGAAAGATGTATTCTGGTCTTGCTATAACATATCCTCAAAAATCCTCGACCTTACCGACAGCGAAAAGCCCTACATTGGAACTTCATTGTCAAACTATCCAGGTTTCACCGAGGCACGCTACCACGGCACGCTTGAACCCGGCGAATGGGGAACGATAACCCTGCCATTTGTCCCTTCAAGCCATCTAGGAATCGTATTCTTCGCCATCGACAACGTGGATGCGGCAAACGGCACGCTCACCCTTTCAGTAGCCGAGAACATCGAGGCGGGCAAGCCTTACCTATTCAGGAACCAGACGGGCGATGCCAACTTCACGCTTTCGGCAACGCCTGTGGCCCCGGCAACAAACGTCCCTGTCAACATCACGGTATCAGAGCAGACCTCCGGCAGCTTCGCACTGAAAGGCACTTTCCAAGCCAAGGAACTTACGGAAACAGGCATGTATAAGCAGCAAGGCGGCGAGTTTGTCCACACCAACAGCCTCAACATCGACCCGTTCCGCGTCTACCTCAAGGACACCGGCAGCTCTGCCCTGACGCGCATCGTGATTGACGGCGGCACTTTGGTGAAAATCACAATGCAGGACGACAGCGTCGTGGCACTCTACGGCTTGAAGGAA
>JAUNNU010000192.1 GCA_030537295.1 Bacteroidia bacterium | reverse complement strand
TTCGTCGATTATGTCTTCGACCATTTTGAGTTCAGGCTGGTACAGTTCCGGTTCGGTGATTGCGGCGTTGGTCAGCATGACAATGAGTTTGTTGTTGATGAGGTGGTACAGTTGTTTTTTGAGGTCTGACGTTTTCGTGGCGTTGGCGTCGGAGCGTTCTTTTTGAGCCATGTAGCGGTGTTCCACGAGGTCGTCGCCGGCGGTTTTCAGCCTTGCGATGCAGTCGTTGAGTCCGGGGATGGCGGCTGCGGCTGTTTTCACGTCGTCGGCGTCGAAGTCGAGCATCAGGGCGTCCAACTTACCTGATTTCTCGGCCACGTTGAGGTGTGTGAGGGTCTTGTGGTTCACCAACACCGCCATGATTTTCGTTGCGGCTTCCTTCAGGGTGCTGTCGGACGACTTCATGTAGGCTTCGGCAAGTCCCCTTATGACAAGGAAACATGCGTTGACCTCTTTGTTTCGCTCGTTCAACTGATGGTTGAATAACACCTTGCTGTTCGCATCGGCGAGCTGCGTGTTGATCTCTTCGATCTGGTTGATTACTTCGACGATGACGTCTTTGTTGCTGAATTGCTTCATGGCTTTTGTCAACGCGTTTGCGCCGTCAACAGCCTCATCTCTTCTTAATGCATTGGAGAAGTGTTTCATGATGATGTGATTTTACTGTTATGTGTTTAGGTTAAACTTATGAATGTTGTTTGGACATTTCCGACGGCAAAAATATGCAAAAGCCATGACGCTTTTCACATCCCGGAGCGTCAACCCCCTAATTGTCGCCAATTTTTCTTTTCAGGTTATTGAAAATCAAGACAATAATATTTCGCACCACAAAAAATGTCTCCAAAAAAATCGCGATATTTGCGAAAAAACATATATCTTTGCAGCCAAAATATCGGTATCATGCGTAGATTTTTATGTTTTTCAGCCATAGTGTTTCTTTCCATGTTTGTTTTTGTCGCCTGCAATGATGCTGACGATGTCGGCGACACGTTGTACCGGCTGCAGGCCCGGATGAAAAAAGACGACGGCATCAAGGACGCGCTCGACTCGCTGCGGTTCGGCGACCTCAACGAAGAACAGAAGGCGCATTTCTGCCTCGTCAGCCTGATGAGACACATGTACAGGTCGGACTACGGGAAGGATGCGGACTCGCTTGTAGAGAACATCAGGGCTTTTTACCTCAAGGGGAAAGACAGCTACATGAAGGCGCAGGCACTCCTCCTGATGTATGACCACGACAGGGTGGCGAACGACAACCTGACCGACGAGGACAACACCAAACTGCTCCTCGAAGCGCTGAAAACCATCGGCAAGACAAGGAAAGTTGACAGGCGTCTTGTGGAATATTCACAGATTGAAAACGCCGACGATGCGCTTGTCATCGAGAATCTCAAGCAGACAATCATGTATTTCGTCGGCAGGACATACATCGACATGGGGATGTACCACGACATGAATAACGTACTGAAGGAATCCACGGCGTTCTTTGAAGAACACGGCGGCGACATGCTCGCACCCAACCAGGTGCTTTTAGCACTGTCGTATTTCATGATAAACGAAGATGACAGCTGCAAGCACTATTCCCTCAAGGCTCTCGGGGAAAGCAGGAAGAACAACGACAGCCAGCTCATATACAACAGCTTATACACCTACGGACTCGGTTTCAGGAGGTCCGACAAGCACAGGACCATAGAGGTGTTCAAGGAAGCCAACGAGGTGTCGGAGGCCAACGGGCTGGCACACAACCTCAACGAGCCGATAGGACAGCTCTATTTCGAACTGAAAGAATACGACTCCGCACTCTTCTACACAAACAAGGCACTCGAAAACAACACAGGCTCCGACTATAAGAAAAGGAACATCTACAGGACGCTGGCAAGGCTTTACAGGACGACGGGCGACTACGAGAAGTCAGCCGACTTCGCAATCAGATGCCTCTCAATCTTTTACCGTGACACGAGCAAGGAAGACATCACCAACGTCTTCGAGACCTACCGCAAGGAGCTCGAGCACGAGAAACGCATCTATGAAAAGAGAAGCAGAGCCGCCATAATCGTCGTTGCGGCGGCCTCACTGATTGTCATGTCACTGACAATAACCGTGCTGTATCAGGCGAAGATAAGGAGGAAGGAAGAGGAGAAAGTCAGGGCCATGGAAGCCGTGAACGCCCAGAAACGCAACGTGAAGGAGAACTGGCTGGCGAAGAACAAGATCTACCAGAAAGCGGCCGCCATAGAAAACGGAGGGTACAAGGACAAAACCATCGTGATCTCTGACGCCGACTGGAAGGAGTTCGTCCACATAACCGACATCGTGTATGACGGCTTCTCGCTGAGGCTCAAAGAACTGTATCCGAACCTGACCGACAACGACATCGAGACGTGCTGCTGCCGCCGGCACGGCTTCAGCGACTCGACGACGGCGAAACTGTGCGGCGTGGAACTGAAGTCATTCCAGAAACGATGCCAGCGGATCAGAAACAAAATCAACGACGGACGCGACCTCAAACAGATAATAGAGGATTGATCGTTTAGTCGTTAGTCTTTAGTCCGTTGACCCTAAAAACTAAA
>JAUNNU010000085.1 GCA_030537295.1 Bacteroidia bacterium | reverse complement strand
GCCAGCCACTGTCAACTTAATCACTTTACTCACATTGTAACATAACAAACTAAATCCAACACTGATAAAAAAAAGAAACCCACTCTTTCGAGTGAGTTTCCTTTGCGGTGCCGAACGGGCTCGAACCGTCGACCTCCTGCGTGACAGGCAGGCATTCTAACCAAACTGAACTACGGCACCATTATCTTTAAGAACCAGTTGAAATTTTTCGTTCATTTCAACGGTGCAAAGATACAGTGTTTTTCAATACACACAACACTTTTTTGAAAAAAAATTTTACTTTTTTAAAAATATTTTATATAAAATTGATTTTCAATATTTTACAAATTCATTTTTTTAAAAACGTATGCGCCACAAGTTTTAACGTCATAATACTTCTGCCCTATTTCATCTGCTTTTTCAATCATTATTTTTCTTAAATAGTCAGGAATTGAACTATCAATTATCAGTAAATCAATCATATAGCATTCACATAATTTCTTGACATCAATAAATTCCCTACCATAAGCGATGAAATAATCAAAATGTGGTTTTGATGCCAATTTTACGCCAAAATACGCTTTTTCCCCAGAAAACGCGATTAATTTATCTCCAAATGACACCATATTTTTTCGCTTTTTTATGAAAAAATCATCAAAATCAGTATCGCTCAATAATAAACTATTGCCATTTTTATAAACTCCCTGCCTAATCAAATTGTTTTCTATGCTAAAACTTGCAATATTCGGATCATTATAAACTGTTGAATCACACAAAATAATATGTTGATTCGCAAAAACGAAATCGACAGCGGTCCCTTTTGACAAAGAATATACAGTAAACGACTGCTGTTCACGCTGCACGACAGCCCTTGAAAGTTGTGAAATGCTGAATATCAATGATATAGACAGAATTGCAAAAACCATCTTCTTTTCTTTAAATTCCACAGTCAGCATCAACAATATCAAAATTAAAACAAGGCAAACGAATTCCAAATCATTCACATACAAACCTTTAACTATTGAAATCGGAAGATTCTCAATTGATGTTACGACATAATTCATCAAAAAAATCATCCACTTCACGCAAAAAGCGATTCCCATATTAATATAAGGTATAGGACTCAAAACAAGCATCAGCATTCCACCGATTATCACAATGGTTGAAATTGGGGTCATGAAAAGGTTGCTAAGCCAGAAATAAACAGGGAACTGATGGAAGAAGAAAACCGAAAACGGCATCGTAGCCATCTGCGCCGCCAATGTTACTGAAGTCATTTCCCAAATTTTGTCCAAAGGCTTGAATCTGATATAAAAAACATTGTAAATTGGCTTTTGCAAAACCACAATACCGACAACAGCAGCGTATGAAAGCAGGAATCCGACATCGAAAAGGTTCGCCGGCTTTATGCAAAGCAACAGGAAAGCCGATGCAGCCAAACTGTTAAGCAGCACTCCTTTCCTGTCAAGCATGTCGCCGACAATCACAAACGAAAGCATTATTGTGGCACGCAAAATCGACGGAGCAAGCCCCGCCAGCAATGCGTATATCCAAATCAGAAACAAGAGCAGCGACTGTTTGACCAAATGCTGCCATCGTCTCCGTTTATTAAAAAACGCAAGCATATATGAAAAAACCATGAAAACCACGCCAACATGAAGGCCTGACACACACAAAATATGCATTGAGCCAGCCGCCACGTAACTCTGCCGGAGTTCTTCAGGCAATGTGTCGTCAAAACCAATCAGAATTGCAGCCGCTACAGCATATTCGTCTCCTTCAATTCCCAGATCACGCATGATTGAAAGCAGCAAATCGCGAAGTGAATACGAGAATCTATAAATCGGATTCAACTGATTTACAGTCAATTTACTCCATCGGTCATCTTTGACATACAACTGATGCGACACATCTTTCCGCGAAAGATAAGTCTTGTAGTCAAATTGTTCAGGATTTTTCGGCGGCTCAACAGAGTCAGGAGGATCGAAAAAAACTATAACATCACCGTATTTTAAAGCCTCCGCACGACATGTTTTTTCAAAATACGTCATGACTTTTCCAGAAACTTCTTCTACTGCCTCGCCAGAACGTTTAATTCCTTTCAGCTCCAAAATAACTTTAACTGATTTTTCCCTGACAGCCGGACAGTCATAAACTCTTGCGACATAACATGTTACATCATTTAGTTCATAATGAGAGATGTGTTTTTCATCCAAGTCATCATCGCGAATATGAGCTACAAACACACCTATTAATATAAGGAGTATGTTAAGAAGCAATCCGAACAGCCACCGCAAACTGTATTTTTTGACATGATTTGAAACAATTATCAATGACATCAAAAGCAGCAAAGAAGCAGACAGGCAAAGTTGTGCCGAGGCATTAGCATTTTGCGGTTTGAAATTATATGCGAGCCAAATGCCGGATGCGAAAGGTATCAGCAACCTGATGAACGGATATTTAAACCAATTAAACATATTTGCATGTCAAAAACGGCGTGCAAGTTACGAATAATTTCAATACAAAAAACATTTATTTTATTGATTTTCAAAGAAAAATCGGGCGTTTTCGTTGACTTGAAAACGCCCGATTGTTAAAATTTATTTACAAATTTGTAAATTTATTTTACACTTGAAATGATTATTTCAGCGGCCTTGTCAGAAGCACCGGCATTGCCAAGGACCACCTTCAGTTCCTCATAATCTTCAAGCAGTTTACGTTGGCGTTTATGGTTCTTAAGCAAGCTGTCCAACTCTTCCTTGATGTTTTCGGGAGTAAGGTCATCTTGAATTAACTCTTTGACAACCAATCTGTCCATAATCAGATTCACCAAACAGATGAATTTAACTTTTGCCAAATGCTTGGCGATCATATACGAAATTCTATTTGCTTTGTAGCAAACCACTTCAGGCACGTCAAGAAGTGCGGTTTCCAATGTCGCAGTGCCGGAGGTAACGAGTGCGGCACTTGACAGCTGCAGCAGCTGGTACGTTCTGTTTACCACTAAACGCACATTTGCCTTGTCGCCAATGATTTTCTTGTAATAATTCACAGGAATCGACGGGGCGCAACCGACAACAAATTGATAATCAGGATATTGTTTGACAACTTTCAGCATTACTTCAAGCATTCTGCCAATCTCTTGTTTGCGGCTTCCTGGAAGCAACGCTATAATCTCCTTTTTGGGATTCAGGCGGTTTGACTTGAAGAATTTATCTTTGTCAACAAGGGTTATTTTTGAAATCTCATCAAGCAGAGGATGTCCAACATACTGGCAATCAACATTATATCCATCATAGAATTTCTTTTCAAAAGGAAGGATGCAAAGCATCTTGTCAACCACTTTCCTTATTTTATATACACGGCGGCGTTTCCATGCCCAAACCTGAGGAGAGATGTAATAAAACACCTTGTATCCTTTTTTATGCGCCCATTTCGCAATTTTCAGATTAAAACCCGGGTAATCGATAAGAACGATTGCATCCGGTGCAAACTGCTTGATGTCTTTTTTGCAAATGTTAAAATTTTTTAAGATTGTGTTAAGATTCATTAACACTTCTGCGAAGCCCATGAACGCCAAATCATGATAATTTTTCACCACGTTTGCTCCATTTTTCCGCATTTTTTCACCGCCCCACGCACGAATTTTCGCATCCGGGTCTTTTTTCCTGATAGATGCCACAAGATTTGACCCATGCAAATCTCCGGAGGCTTCGCCTGCAATTATATAGTACTTCATATCTCCCACGTTTTAAATTTGTCGAGAACATTATATGCTGTCCAGTCGTACTGAATCGGAACAACTGAAACATAGTTGTTGTTCAATGCCTTAACATCCGTATTTTCTTCAGAATCCTGTTCGATGAACTCGCCGGTAAGCCAGAAATAGTCACGGCCGAAAGGGTCAACACGGCGTTCATATTTCTCCGACCAGCGCGCCTTCGCCTGCCGACATGTTTTTATTCCTTTAATGCCTTCTTCAGAAAATGCAGGGAAATTGACATTCAGGCATACGCCATCCGGCAGACCTTCATCAAGGACTTTTTTCGTAAAACCTATAATATAATTGTCGAGATGGTCAAAACAGGCATCGGGGTCGTAGCAGTCAAGACTGAAACCGACAGCAGGAATGCCATCCATGCAAGCCTCGATGACAGCCGCCATCGTACCCGAATAAACAACATTCGTCGAAGCATTTGAGCCGTGATTAATCCCTGAGACTACGATGTCTGGTTTTTCTTTCATAAAATATTGATAACCAATCTTTACGCAGTCAACCGGACTACCATTACAGACATATTTCACATAATCAGTGTCTCTTTCTAACAGATTGACTCTCAATGGTTCGCGAATCGTCATGGAATGCGACTTCGCCGACATCGGCTGTTCCGTAGAAACAACCATAACATCACCTATCTGACGCATCAAATCAGTCAGTTTTTGCAAACCTTTTGCCTGAAAACCATCGTCATTTGCAATCAATATTTTCGCTTTCTCTTTCATACTCAAAAATTTTTCAGCACTTTATATAATTTATGAGTCGGAAGTCCCATCACATTAAAATACGAGCCTTCGACCCCGCAGACGCCGATATAACCAATCCATTCCTGAACGCCGTAAGCGCCCGCCTTGTCGTATGGTTTATAATTGTCAATATAATATTCAATCTCTTGATTGTAAAGCTCATCAAATGTTACCTTTGAAGTCACCGAGAACGTTTTTGACGTTTCTTTTGTATGAACCGTCACGCCTGTCACGACACGGTGCGTTTTTCCCGACAGCAGTTTCAACATTCTGAATGCATCTTCCCTATCCTTCGGTTTCCCTAAAATTTCGTTTTCCGCAATCACGACGGTGTCGGCTGTAATCAACATAAAATTTTCAGGAAGTTCCTGATCTTCAAACGCTTTCGCCTTTTTCAAGCTCAAGAACGGTGCGACGTCAGCCAACGGCAATCTTGACGGATAACTTTCGTCAACATCTTTTGTCAAAATTGAAAATTCGATTCCTATCCCTTTCAAAAGTTCCTGCCGACGCGGTGATTTTGAAGCGAGTACGATATTATATTTCTTTAAGTTATCCAACATTTGATTCATTTTAAAGATTAATAAAAATCATTGTCAATACTCCAATTAACATAGTGATTTTCAATAAAATAGAAACAACATGATATGTCTTTTCAGGTTTAGCGGGTTTTTGCATCACTGTTGTCATAAATGCCGCCATGAGACCTATAAACATATATTTCATCACTTCAATCAAAATTATCGGAGTCCTAATATCACTAATATTTTCAAAAAAATTCTCAAAGCTGAATATAGTCCCGGACATCAAAAGCAGAAGAACTATAACTATAATTGATGTTTTCTTTAATCCCAAGACCACTGGAATCGTGCGGCAATGAGTCCTGCCGTCGCCATCAACATCCTCCATATCTTTTACAATTTCGCGAATCAATGTCGTCAGGAAAGCGAATGCGCTGTAAAACAACACAATACGAAGTGATGTCGTCATCAGATCTTCATTCGCCCTAAGCAAAAGTGGGTTTGCAGACATATACAGCATCACAAAGAGCCATGGCAGAAAAACCGCAAAAGCTACTGATAATGAAACAATTACATTTCCAATCAGAAGTTTTTTCTTATATGTTTTCGAGTATGAATACAAAATACCTGTCAATAACAGCAGACAGGCAAAAATCATATAGAATTTCGAGCCGAGAGCCATGATTGTCGAAGTCAGTCCGCAGCATAATCCGATGATTGTCAACGTCCAATAGAAAACGTTGCATTGTTTTTCAGAAAACACTTTCCCGACAATCAGTTTTTTCGGTTTGTTGATGGCATCGGTTTCCATGTCGAAGATGTCGTTTATCACATAGCCGCCGGCCACGATAAAAACCATTGAGATGACCAGCAACGTGAATGAGACCGTGCTTTGCATCATCATAATGCAATGAAACACAAGGCACATCATCAGAGCCGTAATAAGCAAATTCGGCCAACGAACCAACTTAAAAAAAGAACCTATCTTCTTCATAATCTACCAGATATGTATTTCGAAATCTTTCATCCATTTGTCCTGAGCTTTCATGACTTGTTCAATGATGTCGCGGACAGCACCTTTTCCTCCGTTCTGGTGACTGACATAAACGCTGATCTGTTTGATTTCCTCGGCGGCATCGGCGGGGCACACCGGCACGCCGACTTTCTGCATCACAGGGTAATCGGGAATGTCGTCGCCCATGTAAACAATCTCTTCCTTTGTCAATCCACGTTCTTTCATATATTCATCCAACTTAATGATTTTGTTTGGGATATGAAGAAAAACGTCTTTGACACCGAGGGCTTTCATCCGTTGTTCCATTGACTTGGCGTAACCGCCGGAGATAACGGCGACGTTATATCCCATCCTCACCGCAAGCTGAAGTGCGAATCCGTCTTTCACATTTGTCATCCGCAAAGCCTCACCATCAGGGAGCACCAAAACGTCACCTTGTGTCATAACCCCATCATAATCAAAGATAAAAGTTGTCACATTCTTCAAAAGTTCCTTATAATTTCTCATTTTATTTCATTAGATTTTTAATTGACGAAAATACGAAAAAAACCTCAAACAGTTAAATTTTGTGTCAAATTTAATTTCAACCACCTTTTTAGCCAAACCGTTATCTTAAATATTTTACCGTTATCTTATTTTTTAATACCGATTACTTTATTTTATAAAAAGTTTACATTCAAAAATAAAGCAAAAATTTTTCATTTCACAAATATTTAAATTTCAATGATTTAAAATTATCTATTGTAAAAAATGAAAAATTTTCTTGACAAAAATGACCACTTCGATAGTTTTGCATTCGAAAAACAAACAACAATCAACTTTTAATAAAAACAACATGACAGCATTAGAATTTAGCACCAATTTAGTCGGGCAGCAAAGATTTCTCGAAGGCTACGCCCGCCAGCTCACCGGCAACCCGGATGACGCGAAAGACCTCACGCAGGAGACGTTCCTGAAGGCTTTGATTCACCGTGAAAAATTCGTAAATCAAAATAACTTCAAGGCGTGGCTTTACACCATCATGAAGAACATTTTCATCAACAATTACCGCAGGATAAAAAAAGAAAACACCATCATCGACCAGACCGACGACCTTTACTATTTGAATATCAGCAATTCGAACAGCGACACCGACCCCGAATCGATGCTAAACGCCAAGGAACTTGAGAATGGCATCAACAGTCTTGACGCTGATTTCAGGAAGCCGTTTGACATGTACAACGACGGCTTCAAATACAAGGAAATCGCTGATGCTCTGAATCTTACGATTGGAACGGTGAAAAGCAGAATTTTTTATTCAAGGAAAAAACTCATGGAGAATATGAAAGAATTTGGGGCGTAAAAACCTCTGAAGGCAGCTGCTTGGTTTTGGGATTTGAATTTATTTTCAAATCCCATTTTTTTGTTTGAACATTCGATTTTTTACAATATTTTTGCAACTTTGTTGTTAATATAGGAAAGTTTTAAAAAATCACTAAAATGATTGAGACAGATATTCGCGAATTAAACGAAAAAATTCAGAGGGAGAGTCAATTCATTGACTTGATAAACATGGAAATGAGCAAGGTCATCATCGGTCAGAAGCAGATGACGGAACGCTTGTTAATTGGTTTATTATCAAATGGTCACATCTTGTTGGAAGGTGTTCCGGGGTTGGCGAAGACATTAGCCATCAAGACGCTTGCAAGCATTGTTGACGCAGATTTCAGCCGAATCCAGTTCACACCTGACCTTCTGCCGGCCGACCTCATCGGAACAATGATATACAGTCAGAAGAACGAAGAATTCATCACGAGGAGAGGTCCTGTTTTCGCCAATTTCGTGCTGGCGGATGAAATAAACCGTTCACCTGCGAAAGTACAGAGTGCGTTGCTCGAAGCGATGCAGGAGCATCAGGTCACAATCGGGGAGAGCACTTTCGCCCTGCCGGATCCGTTTTTGGTCATGGCGACCCAGAACCCGATTGAGCAGGAAGGAACGTATCCGCTTCCGGAAGCGCAGGTTGACCGTTTCATGCTGAAAGTCGTCATTGACTATCCAAAGAAAGACGAGGAAAAGATCATTTTGAGACAGAATATTAATAAGGAGTATCCTGAAGTGAGGAAAGTGACCTCGACGAAAGAGATACTTAACGCGAGGAAAGTCTGCCGCGAGGTTTATCTTGACGAGAAGATTGAGAATTACATCACCGACATCGTATTCGCCTCACGTTATCCTAACGATTTCAAACTCAACAAGTTCGCCGGCATGATCAGTTACGGTGGCTCACCGCGTGCATCAATCAACTTGGCGTTGGCGTCAAAGGCATACGCGTTCATCAAGCGTCGCGGCTACGTCATTCCGGAAGATGTCCGCGCCGTCGCACCGGATGTTTTGCGTCACCGCATCGGCCTGACATACGAAGCCGAGGCGGAGAACATCACAACGGAGGAAATCATCAACGAGATTCTGAACATCGTTGAGGTGCCGTAATCGGAGTTATAAAGTTTATAAAGTTATAAAGTCAAATGGAGACGACTGATTTATTCAAGAAGGTCAGGAAGATTGAGATTAAGACGCGCGGGTTGAGCAACCACATTTTTTCGGGGCAGTACCACAGTGCGTTCAAGGGGCGTGGCATGACTTTCAGCGAAGTGCGTGAATATCAATATGGTGACGACATCCGTAACATCGACTGGAACGTCACGGCGCGTTTCCACCGGCCTTTCGTGAAGATTTTCGAGGAAGAGCGTGAGATGACGGTGATGTTGCTCATTGACGTTTCCGGCTCCAACGACTTCGGTTCTGTTGACGCCACCAAGCGCGACATCACAGCCGAGATCGCCGCGGTCCTGGCTTTTTCGGCCATTCAGAACAACGACAAGGTCGGAGTCATCTTCTTCAGCGACCAAATCGAGAAGTTCATCCCACCGAAAAAAGGCACGAGCCACATTCTCCGAATCATCAGCGAAATAGTGACTTTCAAACCGCAGCACAGACGCACCGACATCGGAGAAGGACTGAAATTCCTGACAAGCGCAATCAAGAAACGCACCACGGCATTCCTCATCTCCGACTTCGTGACAAGCAAGTCTTTTGAGCAGGAATTGAGCATCGCCGCAAGGAAGCACGACCTCATATCGTTGAGAATCACTGACAAACGCGAGCTAATCATTCCGAAGATGGGACTCGTGAAGTTCCGCGACAGCGAGACCGGAGAAGAAAGATGGGTTGACACCTCGACAAACGCATGGAATATAGCATACCAGAAATACGTCCAGCACGAAACGACGATGCTGAACCACACTTTCGCCAACAACGGCATTGACAACACATTGATTTACACCGATGAAGATTACGTCAAGCCGTTGATGCAACTTTTTAAGAGGAGAGAATCAAGAAAATGAGGAAAACAATTTTCATAACGTTGTTTTTTGCGCTGTTGGCAGCAGGCTTCAGCAGTTTTGCGCAGCAGATCAACATCAAAGGCGTTGCCAACGTTGACAGCATTGTAATCGGGCAACCGTTTGATTATCAGTTATCGTTGACAATTCCAAAAGACTATTACGTCGAATGGAAGCAGTACGGCGACACATTAAGCAAGTCGATTGAGGTTATAAACGCCGGCGAGGTCGAGACTACACCTATTAATAATAGTGATGTTCTGATGACGCAACATCTGACATTGACGTCGTTTGACACCGGCTACGTTTACGTCCCCGAAATCGGCATCACGTTTGCGGAAAGCATCAAAGACAGCATCCGTCACACGCTTTACACTGATGAGATCGAGCTTTTCGTAAACACCGTAGCAGTTGACACGACACAGGCTTTCCGTCCCATCAAGGGAGTGATAAAACAAGGTTACACATTCAAGGAGATTGTTCCTTATTTGGCAATTATCATTGTAGCTTTGGGTGTAATCACTCTTATGTATTATCTCGGAAAGAAAAGGAAGGTCACATCTACCGTCAAGACCGAGAAGCCGAAGCCGGCGATTCCAGCGATTGTCACTGCGAGAGAACGACTTGCTGAAGTCAGGATGACGGAGGCATGGAAGACAGCGAACATCAAGGAATATTACACAAACATCACCGGCATCGCACGCGAATATCTCGAAGGCCAGTTCGGAATCGACGCAGTAGAGATGACTTCCGACGAAATCATCAGCTCCGTAAGGGCGACGAAATTTGAAGGGAGAGCATTTGAGAAATTCTGCGACACTCTTGTCACGGCCGACTTTGTGAAATTCGCGAAAGCGAACCCGACGGCGGCTCAGAACGAGCAGGCATTCAAAGACGTGAACGAATTTGTCGAGGAGACATTTATTTTCTTCCAGGAAGAAGAAAAACGCAAGGCGGAGGAAGAAAAGGCGAGGAAGAAAAACGATAAAACCGAGTTAAACAAACAAGAAAAAACGGAGGAAGCGAAATGAGTTCCTTTGAATTTGCATCGCCATATTTTCTTTATGGATTGATTATCATTCCGTTACTGATAGTATGGTATATTTTCAGAGGCAGGAAGCAGTCGGCATACTTGAGATTCACCGACACGAGTTTCTTTGCCAAGTTGCCGAAAAGCTGGCGTTCATACGTGCGTCATCTTTTGTTTGTGCTTGAGCTTGGAGCGATGGCATTGCTTTTCATTGCGATGGCGCGTCCGCAGAGCAGTTCCACGAACCAGACCATCAACGTCGAGGGCATCGACATCGTGATGACGATGGACATTTCGAGCAGTATGTTGGCGCAGGATTTGAAGCCGGACCGTTTGGAAGCCGCCAAGTCGGTCGGTGCGGAGTTCATCAAAGGCCGTCCTGAAGACAGGATCGGGCTTGTGGTCTTCGCGAGCGAGACATTCACGCAAGTGCCGTTGACGACAGACCACGGCATGGTCTTGAACATGTTGAAAGACATGAAATGCGGCATGCTTGAAGACGGGACCGCCATAGGTGACGGACTCGCATCGTCAGTGAGCCGACTCAAAGACAGCGAGGCGATCTCAAAGGTGGTGATTTTGCTCACCGACGGCGACAACAACGCCGGCTCCGTTGACCCTTCGACGGCGGCGGAGATGGCGAAACTTTTCGGAATAAGAGTCTATACCATCGGTGTCGGGACGAGAGGCACGGCACCATATCCGGTGCAGACACCTTTCGGAGGCATTCAATATCAACAACTTGAGGTCAATATCAACGAGCCGTTGCTCCAGCAAATCGCCGATATGACGGGCGGAAAGTATTTCAGGGCGACATCGAACGAGAAACTCGAACAGATTTACGAGGAAATCGACAAGTTGGAACGCTCAAAAATCGAAGTGAACGAATTCAAACGCGTTCACGAAGAGTTCCTCCCGTTCGTCTTGTGGGCCTTGGCTTTGCTTTTGTTAGACTTTGTGCTTCGTCACACCTTATTAAAAACATTAACGGATTAAGATAACATCATGGAACCCAATATTTTAAGATTTGAAAACCCGCAATATCTGTACTGGCTGTTAATCATCCCGGTACTTGTCGCGGTTTATATTCTGATTCGTTTTTGGAACAAGAAACAGTTCAAGCGTTTCGCGAGCATAAAACTCAGGAGCTATCTGATTCCGAATTTCTCGGTTGCGAGAGCCAACACGAAGTTCGTCATTTTCACGCTTATCATCACCTTATTAATATTAGGTGCGGCGAACCTGCAATCAGGGTCGAAGATGGAGAAGGCGAAGAGAGAGGGCATCGACATGTTCCTTTGCGTTGACATTTCAAACTCGATGCATGCCGAAGACATCGAACCGAACCGACTCGCACGCGCGAAACAGTCGATTAACAAGCTCATTTCAAAACTCGGCGGCGACAGAATCGGCATCATAGTTTTCGCTGGAAACGCATACGTGCAACTTCCAATCACTACAGACTATTCGGCGGCGAAGATGTTCCTCTCGACCGTTGACACCGACCTGATTCCGACGCAGGGCACTGAAATCGGCAGAGCCATCGAGCTGGCTATGAAATCGTTTGGCGAGAGTGAGAACAGCAAGGCTATCATCATCATTTCAGATGGCGAAGACCACGAAAACGGCGATGCTGTCAAGGCGGCGCAGGAAGCCGCGAAGCTCGGCATCAAGATTTACACGATAGGAATGGGGCTTGACGAAGGCGCTCCTATCCCACTCTACAACCAGTACGGGAAGAAAACCGGATACAAGAAGGACAAGGAAGGAAACATCGTAATCACCAAACTTGACGACAACATGCTTCGTCAGATTGCGCAGATCGGCGACGGCATTTATGTGCGTGCCAGCAACTCAAACGTCGGCCTCGACAAGATATACGACGACATCAACAAAGCCGAGAAAAACGAGTTCGAGTCGATGGTGTTCACCGACTATGAAGACCAGTTCCAATGGTTTGTCGGAGCCGCCATCTTTTTGTTAATCATTGAGATACTGCTTTCTTCAGGTAAGAAAGGCTGGGAATCCAAATTCAAATTCTTTGAACCGAAAGATGAAAACATTAAGTAAAACAGGAATATTTTTGCTTTTAGCAACCATTGCGATGACCGCCAATGCACAGAGCAAGGAGAGCCTCATCCGCAATGGAAACAGCAATTTCAAAAAAGGCAACTTCAACGTGGCGGCTGATTTTTACAAGAAATCGCTCGACACAAAGTACAACGACAAGGCGCAGTTCAATCTCGGAGACGCATATTATCAGCAGAAGAACTTCGAAGAAGCAGCAAGCAGTTTCTCGAGCGTCGCCGACAGGAACGTCACTCCGCAGATGGAAGCCGATGCTTATTACAACCTCGGCAACACCATGATGGAGCAGCAGAAATACGAGGAGGCTTTCAACGCATTCAAGAAATGTATCAAGTTGAATCCGCAGGATGAAGACGCTCGTTACAACCTTGAATACGCACGAAAG
>JAUNNU010000084.1 GCA_030537295.1 Bacteroidia bacterium | reverse complement strand
TTGAAGAACCTGTCGTTGAAGAAGAGGAAGAAGAACCAATCCCGGCTGGCTTGAGACTGGTCTCAAGAGACGACGAAGTCATCATCACATTCCGTCTGGACGGTTCATCACTCGACCTCCCAGAGAACAAGCAGCTCCTTGCAGACTTCTTGGAGAGAATCGGCGACAGAACAATCACAACAGTCAAGATCATCGCATTCGCATCACCTGAAGGTTCAGACAAACATAACGAAGGCCTCTCATTGAGACGTGCTTACGCAGCAAAAGACTTTGTCATGAGCGAACTCAAGGAAAATGTCAAGGACGCAAAATTCGAACTCGAAGGCGGCGGCGCTGACTGGGCAGGATTCATGGAACTCCTCAGACGTTCTAACATCGAGAACAAGCAAGCCATCGCAGACGAAATCAACAACGCAGATCCTGCAACAAGGTACAAGACATTGTACGATATTTCAGTGAGACAGCCAGAAGTCAAAGACCTGTATCCTACATTACGTAGAGCAGCTGTCAGCGTGAAGATAAGCACAATGGAAGAAGTGAAAGACTAACGGTCAGACACATACTGAAAAAACTCCCGAAGAAATTCGGGAGTTTTTTATTTACAAAAGAAAAAAAATAAAACTACAAAACCATCCTGTGAATCCCAACCTCGTATGGCTGGTCGATGGCTTCAATAATCTTTTCGTAGTCTTTTTTATTGGCGACAAAATCAATGTTATTTGTGTCGAGAATCAAAATCCTCATGTCGCTCTGCTGTTTTATGAAGTCAAAATATCCCTTCTGAAGATTTTCGAGATACGAATCATCAATTTTCTGCTCATAGTCACGGCCACGCTTCCTGATGTTATATTGAAGATGCTCGACATCAAGATAGAGATACACCATCAGTTCCGGTTTTGGGACGTTTGAAAAAATGATGTTGAAAAACCTCGAAAAAAGCGAGTATTCATCAGGTTGGAGATTCTCGCGTGAGAAAATCAACGACTTGGCGACGTAATAATCAGAGATGATGAAATCATGAAACAGATCAAGATTTCCGAGTTTGTCCTTAAGTTGCTGATAACGAAGGGCAAGAAACGTCATCTCCACCTGAAAGGCATACTTTTCGGGTTCTTTGTAGAACTTGGCGAGAAACGGGTTCTTGTCGGGTTCATATTCTTCAAGAATCAGTTTCCCATTGTAGTCACGGGAAATCATGTTTGAGAGCGTGGTCTTCCCCGCCCCCATCGTCCCCTCAATCGCGATGTAGTTATATTTCATCTCTCATATTTTTTTACTAAACCTTCATCATTGCAGAGTTCAAGCAATCTTGCATTTGACATTTCCATTTTTGGATGAATGAGATCCGGAGCGATGTCACAAAGCGGCATCAATGTGAACCTGCGCAGGTGCAGTCGTGGATGCGGTGCTGTAACATATTCTGTATCAACAACTTTATTTCCGTAATAAAGAATATCAAGATCCATCGGACGGGAGACGTAGCCTTCGTGCGGCGTGGTTCTGTTACGTCCGAGGTCCTTCTCAATATCCAAAAGTTTCAACATCAAATCATCCGGCGACAGCTCCGTTTCTATTTCAATCACCTGATTCAGAAACCATTGCTCGGTCTCAAACCCCCACGGCTCCGACTCGTAAACCGGAGATTTCGCAATTATGCGCCCACATAACCGTCCGACGAAGTCACATGCCCGTTCGAGGAGAATTTCACGTTCCCCGACGTTGGAGCCAATCAAGATGAACACTGTTTCTGAAGCCATTATTTTTTCAAAAATAAAGTGCAAAGATAGAGAAAAAACCAGTATCTTTGGCAAATTTTTAAAAGATAAAAAATGAAACAGTTTTTCAAATTCATGTTTGCGTCATGCCTTGGTTCGGCATTGATGCTTGTGCTGGTTTACTTTATTCTAATAGGGGCAATTAGCTCGTTGATCAGCAGTTCCAAAGACACAGTCACTGTCGCCCCGAAGTCGGTGCTGTACATGAACCTTAACTATCAGATTCCGGAAAGGACCAATGAAGATGAGCTGACTGCGGCGTTGTCTGGTTTGAGCGTGAACTTCGAGCAAGCCGACATGTCGGGCATGAACGACATCCTCGCGAACATCGACGCGGCCGCCACCGACCCGAACATCGCAGGAATCTTCCTTGAACTTTCAGAAATCGGCACTTCGACGGCCAACATCGAAGAGATCAGGAATCATCTCATCAAATTCCGCGAGTCAGGGAAATTCGTAATCTCATACTCCGAAACGATGGCTCAAAGCGCATATTACCTCGCCACAGCGTCAGATGAGATTTACATCAACCCGCAAGGGATGCTCGACATCCACGGCATGGCCGCACAAGTAATGTTTTACAAGAATATGCTCGACAAACTCGACATCGAGATGCAGATCATAAGAGGGCCGAACAACAAGTTCAAGAGTGCCGTTGAGCCTTATTTCCTCGACAAGATGAGCGATGCAAACCGCGAGCAATATGAGAAACTGCTCGGTTCGGTCTGGTACAAGATTGTAAGTGACATCAGCGGGACAAGAGGCGTAAGCATCGAGAAAATCAACGAGTTAGCCGACAACTTAAGCCTCACTTTCGATGCGAAGGTGGCACTAAAGGAGAATTTCGTTGACGGACTGCTTTACAGGGACGAGATTATTGCGATGATTAAAGGCAAAGCCGGCATTGATGCGAAAGACGACATTAAGATTTTGCAGAACTCGCAATATGCCGAAGCGAGGGTGAAGCCGAAGTCGATGCCATCAAAAATCGCTGTCATTTACGCTTCGGGGCAGATTTTCGACGGCGAAGGCGACAACGAAAAAATCGGTTCCATCACACTCTCGAAAGCCATCCGCGAGGCGCGCGAAGACGACAAGGTGAAAGCCATCGTGATGCGCGTCAACTCTCCGGGCGGAAGCGCACTCGCATCCGAGGTCATCAGAAGAGAGGTCGAACTCGCAAAATCCGTCAAGCCGTTCGTCATATCAATGGGCAACTACGCCGCATCGGGCGGTTACTGGATTTCGTGCGAAGGCGACTACATCTTCACCGACGCCACCACGCTCACCGGCTCCATCGGCGTGTTCGGCACCTTCCCCAACGCACAGAAATTCCTCAACGACAAGATCGGCCTCACCTTCGACGGCGTGAAGACCAACGAGAACGCCGACTTCGGAAGGATCAGCCAGCCTCTGACACCATATCAGAAATCGATGCTCCAGAAACATGTCGGCGAGACGTACAACGACTTCACCGCACTCGTGGCACGCACCCGCGGACTGCGCCAGTCGTACGTTGACTCAATCGGACAAGGTCGCGTCTGGTCGGGCGTTGACGCATTGGAACTCGGCCTCGTTGACGAAATCGGAGGCATCGACAAAGCCATCGAATATGCAGCGAAACAAGCCGACCTCACAGATTACTCATTCAAATATTACCCGAAACAACAAGATTTGATGCAGCAACTTTTGAGCGGAAACATCCAGGAACCATACACGAAATCGCTGCTTCAGAAACGTTTGGGCAAAAATTACTCATACCTGCAAGCGATGGAAACCATCGAAAGCCTTGACGGAATCCAGGCACTGATGCCATACTCCGTGATGGAATAAAATCTTTTCACCAAAGCCACAAAAAACCTCAACATAAAGTTGAGGTTTTTTTGTTTGCCTATTTAATTTTTATTTATCTTTGCAAATTATTTATACGAAAATGGGGAGAAAAATTTTATATACAAAACTAAAAAAAAGGATTTACTGGGCAATAATCAGTACAATCCGTTTTCTCCATAACGTATTGTATTACAGACACATATATTTAGTTGACAGAGAAAACATCCCGCCGGTTCACACACCTTTATTAATAGTATCAAATCATCAGAATGCTCTGAACGACCCGTTGGGAATACTTTTTTCGTTCAGTGACAGGGTTGTGACCATTTTCACACGCGGCGACATTTTCAAGAACCGTTTTGTTGGAAAACTTCTGCGTTCGCTGTACCTGCTTCCAGCCTACCGGCTCAATGTTGACGGCGAGGAAACCTTGAAATACAACAATATCATGTTCAAGGAAGCCGGCACCAGATTGCTCGACGGTCATGCCGTGGCGATTTTCCCGGAAGGGATAAACCAGACAAAACGATGGTTGGGCGACTTCTCATCAGCATACCTTAAAATGGCGTTTGAGACAGCCGAACGCGACAATTTTGAAAAAGACATCGTGATCCTGCCGGTGTGCAACCATTACAGCGACTATTTCGAAATGCGAACCGACATGGTTCTGAAATTCGGCAAACCCATTTCGTTGAAACCATATTACGACCTTTACAAAGAGAAACCGAGGACAGCACAACGCACCGTCAACCATTTGGTGAGACAGGAAATTGAAGATCTGATGCTCAACATCACCGACCTTGACAACTACGAAGCCATTGATTACCTGAGAGATACATACGGTATTAAATATGCACAACGGCTTTATGCAAATCCGAACGTCCTGCCCGAAAAACTTATTTCCGACAAGAAATTAGTGGCCGAACTTGACAGGTTAAAAACCGAAAAACCGGAGTTGTCGAAACAGATTTACGAAAAAGCACTTGAACTCAAAAACAAATTCATTTCATATAAGATCAAGGAGGAAGACCTCGACCGTCAAGACAGCAGATTCTCATCGGTGTTAATGGGATTCGCTTTCGTCCTGCTTCTGCCAATTTTCGTCATATCAATGATTCCAAACATCTTGGTTTATTATTCTGTCGAACCTATCGCGCAGAAATTCAAGAGAAAAGGCGGGAAAGCGGCCATGTTCACCAGCGGTGTACGTTTCGCCATGATGTCACTATATTCCTTGCCGTTGTTCTGGACTTTGTTCGTTGTCTTCGAATGGATTTACCTCGGATGGATTGTGGCGTTGTGCCATGCCGTATTGCTTGTCCCGTCAACATTGTTCGGCATGCATTACATAAAAGAATTCAGGGCTTGGGTGAAACAGACGAAATTTTTCATTACGAAGAAAAAGAATTACAATAAATTAAACGAACTTTTAAGATTGAGAAACGAATTGTTTCTTACACTTGACAATAATTTGAAAATATAATTAAATACATCATAAATGGAGAAAAGAAGAGTAGTTATAACAGGAATGGGCATATATTCATGCCTTGGGAAAAACCTCGATGAGGTTCGTGATTCGTTATACACAGGGAAATCAGGCATCATTCTCGATCCTGTAAGAAAAGAAATGGGATTCCGTTCCGGGCTGACAGCGTTCATTGAAGTTCCAGATTTGAAGGGACAGTTGAGCAGAAACCAGCGTGTTTACATGCCTGAACAGGCAAAATACGCATACGTCGCGACGGCTGAAGCCTTGAGAAACGCCCGCCTCGACCAGGATTATCTGAACACACACGAAGTCGGTCTGCTTTACGGCAACGACAGCACCGCCGATGCGGTCGTGAAATCAGTTGACACCATGCGCGAAAAGAAAGACACGACCTTGGTCGGTTCCGGCGCAATTTTCCAGTCGATGAACTCAACCGTGACGATGAACCTTTCATGCCTGTTCAAACTGAAAGGCATAAACCTCACAGTATCAGGAGCTTGCGCCAGTGGTTCACATGCCATCGGTCTTGGTGCTCTCCTCATCAAGAACGGACTTCAAGACTGTGTCATCTGCGGCGGCGCACAAGAAGTGAACCCTTATTCAATCGGCAGTTTCGACGGAATCAGCGCATTTTCGATTCGTGAGAACGAGCCGACAAAGGCTTCAAGACCGTTTGACCGTGACCGTGACGGACTTATCCCAAGCGGCGGCGCAGCTACAGTCATCATCGAGAGCTACGAGTCGGCGGTGAGACGCGGCGCACCAATCCTCGGTGAGGTCATGGGTTACGGATTCTCATCAAACGGCGACCACATCTCCGTCCCCAACGTTGACGGACCAAGCCGCTCGCTCAAGATGTGCATCAAAGAATCAGGCATCGACATCCGCGAAATCGGATACATCAACGCACACGCCACATCAACACCGGTCGGCGACAGAAACGAAGCCAAAGCGATTTACAACGTCTTCGGCGACAACTGCCCGGAAGTCACCTCGACAAAATCACAGACAGGACACGAAATGTGGATGGCAGGCGCATCAGAAGTCATCTATTCGATGCTCATGATGAAGAACGAATTCATCGCAGCCAACATCAACTTCGAGAACCCTGACGAAGACTCGGCAAAACTCAACATCCCGAACAAAAGAATCGAAAAGAAATTTGACACGTTCCTCTCGAACTCATTCGGCTTCGGCGGAACAAACTCAACATTGATAATCAGAAATTTATAATAACTATAAAAATTATTGCTATGACAAGAGAAGAATTAGTCGCAAAGACAAATGAAATTTTAGCTGACGAATTTGAAGTTGAAATCGAAGACATCAAGCCAGATGGAGACATCAAGAAAACACTTGAACTTGACAGCCTCAGCATCGTTGACATGGTCGCTCTCATCGAAGAGACATTCGGCGTGAAAATTCTTGGCACAGAAGTGTCAAAAATCAAGACTTTCGACGCATTGTACGATTTCATTCTTGAGAAGGTCAACGCTTAAGACAATCAGACACAGACTTGTATTAAGTCTCTGAAAATGAGATTGATACAAGTCTATTTTTATAAAAATTCATTCGCAATGTACGATTTTGTCATAACAGGCGCCGGTTTGGCGGGGCTGGAATTCGGCTATCTTATGGCCAAGAAAGGCAACAAAATATGCGTGCTTGAAAAAGACAGCCACATCGGAGGCTGCCTTCAGACCTTCAGAAGAAACGGACATCTGTATGACACTGGTTTTCATTATGTTGGCGGTCTTGACGAAGGTCAGCCGCTGAACACACTCTTCAAGGAACTTGACCTTTTGGATTTGCCTTGGAAACGTCTCGACAACGACGCTTTCGATGAAGTTGTTGTCGGTGACGAACATTATTTTTTCGCCAATGGTTTTGAAAACTTTGCCGAAAAAATCATAACTGATTACAAATCAAACGGTAATGAAATAAGCAAAGAAAGTGCTGAAGGCATTTTCGAATACGCCAGATTCCTGAAAGATGTCGGCGACAATATTTTCAATGTATTAAACGACGCTGCACATTCAAACACGATGGATTTGTTCGCGCGTTCAGCATATCAGTTCCTGAAAGACACAATCAAAGACGAGAAGCTAATCGGCGTTGTTTCAGGCACTTCGATGAAATTGGAGTTGCGTCCGAAGACGCTTCCTCTTTACACTTTCGCACAGATCAACAGCTCTTTCATCCGCAGCGCATGGCGACTTGAAGGAGGCGGGATGCAAATCGCAGACAAACTTGCCGAAGGAATCAGAAACTTCGGCGGAGATGTTTTTACGAATGCCAAAGTTACTAAATTCATTGAAAAAGAAGGTATTATAAAAGCCGTTGAGATAGACGACGGAGAACAAACGATCGAAGGGAAAAACTTCATCTCAAGCGTTCATCCGAAACTGACGTTAGATCTGATTCCCAAAGAAGGCAGCCAGATAAAAAACATTTTCAGAAAACGTATCGCGAACCTCGACAACACATACGGAATGTTCACCGTGAACATGAAACTAAAAGACGGCGTTGTTCCGTACAAAAATCGCAACATTTACATACATAACAGCTTCAGCAGCATTTGGCAACAGTCTGAATATCAACCTGATTTCAACAACAGAAGTCTTATGGTAAGTTATCAGGCGCCGACAGACGGAAGCATTTTCGCAAAAAACATTGACATTTTGATGCCGATGTATTGGAATGAACTCACAAAATGGGAAGACACCAAAGTCGGGCGCAGAGGCGAAGAATACAAGGAGATGAAACGCCGTCTCGCAGAGAAGTGCATCGAAAAAGTCACGGAATACATTCCCGAACTCAGAGGAAACATTGAGGATTTTCACACCTCCACCCCACTCACTTACCGCGATTACACCGGGACCATCGAAGGTTCGGCCTACGGTATCAGGAAAGATTACAACAAATCGCTGATGACGGTGCTTGCCCCAAACACGTCAATTCCGAATCTCTTCATGACAGGGCAAAACCTGAATCTTCACGGCGTTCTCGGTGTCACGATGACAGCGTTCATGCTATACAAACAAGGAAAATTTTAAAATCACATAGTCATTCTAATTCATTTTTTCCTTATCTTTGTCGTTTGATTTTAAAAAAACATTTGCATGGAAATAATTCTGAATGAAAGTATTAGTTTAGGCGATCTTCGAAAGATTCTGTATGAAAATGCGAGTCTTGCCATCGCTGACGAAGCTCGTGAACGCATTCAGAAAAGTTATGAGTTTCTCAAGGAATTTTCTTCAGACAAGGTCATTTACGGCATCAATACCGGTTTCGGGCCGATGGCTCAATGGCGTATTGATGACGAGTATCTCAATGATTTACAATATAATATAATAAGAAGTCACTCGACAGGTGCCGGTGAGCCGCTTGACGATATTTTTGTAAAATCAGCGATGATTGCAAGGGTCGGGACGTTGGTTCAAGGTTATTCTGGAATTCACATCTCCGTTGTTGACCTCATCGTTGAGTTTATCAACAGAGGCATTTACCCACGCATCCCGCGTCACGGCAGCGTCGGTGCTTCCGGCGACCTCGTGCAATTAGCGCACATCGCATTGACACTCATCGGCGAAGGCGAAGTCCATTACAAAGGCGTGTGGCGCAAGACTTCAGAGGTCTTGAAAGAAAATTCCCTTGAGCCAATAAAAATGTTTATCCGCGAAGGACTTTGCATCACAAACGGCACGTCGGTAATGAGCGGAATAGCGGCCGTGAATCTGATTCAGACCTGTAACTTATTACATTACAACATAATAGCGTCTTGTATGATGAATGAGATAGCTTCGTCATACAATGATTTCCTTTCGGAAGAATTGAACAATTCCAAACGTCACGACGGACAGATTTTCGTTGCGCGATGGATGCGTGACATCCTCAACGGCAGCAACTGCGTTAGAAACCGCGCACATGAACTTTACGATGGCGGGCATAATGACGTGAAGGAATTTGACAGCAAAACGAAGGTACAGCCTTATTATTCACTGCGTTGCGTTCCCCAAATCCTCGGCCCGATTTACGAGGAGGTCTCAAATGCGATACAGGTCGTCGAAGATGAATTTGCTTCCGCCTGTGACAACCCGATTGTCGATTTCAGAACGAAAAACATCTATCACGGCGGGAATTTCCACGGCGACTACATCTCATACGAGATGGACAAGCTGAAAATCGGAGTCACAAAAATGACCATGCTAACCGAAAGGCAACTCAATTACCTCTGTCACGACAGAATCAACGGGATTCTGCCACCTTTCGTAAACATGGGCAAATTAGGATTGAATTACGGAGTTCAGGCGTGTCAGTTTACGGCAACGTCAACAACAGCCGAATGCCAGACACTTTCAATGCCAAATTCCATTCATTCAATTCCAAACAACAATGATAATCAAGATATTGTGAGTATGGGAACAAATTCTGCATTACTCACAAACATGGTCATCGAAAACTCATTTCAAGTTTTAGCGATTCATTTCATGACGATAACCCAAGCCATTGACTGCTTGAAAATACAAGACAAGTTGTCGCCAGTGACCGCAAAAATATACAGCGATTTGAGAGAATTAGTGCCATTATTTATTGAAGACACACCAAAATATAAAGAAATAGAAAGTATAATAAATTATTTAAAAGTAAGATAATCAATGAGATACGCATTAGTAACAGGAGGTTCGAGAGGCATTGGCAAAGCCATCTGCATCGCTTTGGCAAAAGACGGATTTCCGGTGATCATAAACTACAACTCAAACGACGAAGCCGCATTGGAAGTCAAGGCAACCATTGAAGCACAGGGCGGCAAAGCGGAATTGATGAAATTCAATGTAACCGATGCAGCGACAATTGAAACGTCTTTGAATGCATGGAGCGAGGCGCATCCGGAAGATTACATCGCGGTTTTGGTGAACAATGCCGGAATCAGGATGGACAACGTGCTCGTTTTCATGGAAGATGAACAATGGAACAGCGTGATTAACACCACTTTAGGTGGATTTTACAATGTCACGCGCCGTCTCGTCAAAACCATGATGACCAAACGTTGGGGCAGAATCATCAACATGGCATCATTGTCGGGACTGAAAGGCCTTCCGGGACAGACGAACTATTCTTCAGCTAAAGCTGCGGTCATCGGAGCGACAAAGGCATTGGCGCAAGAAGTCGCCTCGAGAAAAATCACCGTCAACGCCATCGCGCCAGGTTTCATCGCGACGGACATGACAAAAGACCTCGATGAGAAATCACTGAAATCCAACATTCCGGCAGGTCGTTTCGGTCAGCCGGAGGAAGTCGCAGCAGTCGCGTCATTCCTCGCATCTGAAGGCGCGTCGTACGTAACAGGCAACGTAATCTCCGTCAACGGAGGTCTATATACTTGATAATGAGAAGAGTAGTAATCACTGGCATAGGGATTTACTCTTGCATCGGCACGAGTAAGGAAGAGGTGGCGGCATCGTTGAAAGCCGGCAGGTCGGGCATTGGCATCGACCCGGCAAGAATCGAATACGGATACCGTTCACCACTCACCGGCATCGTGCCGAAGCCGCAGTTGAAAGGCATTCTCGACAGAAAAGCGAGGATGTACCTCGCAGAACAAGGCGAATACGCTTACATGTCATCGGCGGAAGCTTTCGTTGATGCAAGAATCGATTCTAACTATTTAGAACACAATGATGTAGGAGTTATTTTCGGAAACGATTCCTGTGCGAAAGCCACAATTGAATCCAACGACATCACAAGAGAGAAAAAGGACACGACACTGATTGGGTCAACAGCGGTTTTTCAGGCGATGAACTCCACTGTGACCATGAATTTAGCAACAATTTTCAAGTTGAAAGGCATCAACATGACAATCAGTTCCGCTTGTTCAAGTGGTTCAAACGCCATCGGTTTTGGAGCAATGTTGATTCGTAACGGATTGCAAGACATAGTGTTATGCGGAGGCGCACAAGAAACAAACGTTTATTCAATGATTAGCTTCGATGGCATAAGCACCTTCTCCACAAGAGTTGACGACCCGACAAAAGCATCGCGTCCGTTCGACAAAGACCGAGACGGCCTCGTGCCAAGCGGCGGAGCGGCAAGCCTCATCCTTGAAGAATACGAACACGCAATAGCAAGAGGCGCAACGATTTACGGAGAAATCGCAGGCTTCGGGTTCTCTTCAAACGGAAATACCATTTCGCAACCGAATCGCGAAGGCAGCATAAAATCAATCTTGATGGCTTTAAAAGACGCAAGACTTGAACCCAAAGACATTGATTACATCAACGCTCACGCAACTTCAACTTTTCAAGGTGACTTGATTGAAGCACAAGCACTTATAAATATATTCGGAGATCTCAAAACACCGATTTCATCAACGAAGTCGATGACCGGACACGAATGCTGGATGGCTGGCGCATCTGAAATCGTCTATTCACTTTTGATGATGCGTGACGGATTCATCGCACCGAACATCAATTATAAAGAAGGAGATGAATTTTCCAAGTTATTGAATATCATTTCTGTAACAACGGAAAAGAGGATTAACACTTTCCTCTCCAACTCATTCGGATTTGGAGGGACAAACAGCACTCTCATAATAAGAAATAATATTTGATTAAAATCAAATAATATGTCAAGAATTGAAATAGAAAATAAAATAAATAAATTCTTACTCGAAGACATCGAACTCGAAGAGGAGTTGCTTAAACCAGAAGCAACGCTGAAAGACGATTTGAAAATCGACAGTTTGGACTACGTTGACATCGCCGTCATGATTGAGAACACTTTCGGTTTCAAAATCAAACCCGAAGACATGAAAGAAGTCATCACTTTAGACGACTTTTACAAATTCATCGAAAATAAATTAGGTTAATAATGCCTGACAATCAAACAATTATAAATAACAATTGGAAAGGCACAACAGATGGCGGCGGTTTTGGGATAAACTCCCTGTTTTTCATGTTACGCATCTTCGGTTTGAGAACGATGTATTTCTTCATGGCTTTTGCCATACCGTTTTATGTATTTTTCAGAAGAGAAGCCCGTCAGGGAATCATGAGTTATTACCAGAAAATCCATGGTTTGTCAGCATCACATTCATTCTTTAAAGTATTTAAAAATAATTTCCTATTCGGGAAAATGATGTTCGACCGTTTTTCAATAATGGCAGGTGACAGAAATTTCAAAATAGACTTCATCAACAACGACAAATTCTGGAACCTCTGCGAACAGAAAGAAGGTTTCATGATTGGCAGCTCCCACATCGGCAGTTTTGAGCTTGCCGGATACATGTTTCATCAGGACAAAAAGAAAATCAACAGTTTGGTCTTTGACGGCGAGACCGCAGCCATGCAGAAACGGCGCATCGAGGCTTTCGCAAGAAACGGCATCAACGGAATCGCGGTGAAATCCGACATGTCACATATTTTCGCAATAAAAAACGCTTTTGACAACGGAGAAATCGTCAGCATGCCTTGCGACAGAATGCTCGGAAGCAACAAAAAAATCACCGTTTTAATCAACGAGGTCGAGACGAACCTTCCTCTCGGACCGTTCATCACTGCGGCGCAAATGAACGTTAAGTTATTGAGTGTCTTTGTAATGCGTGAAAAATTCAGGCATTACAAAGTTTACGTCAACGAGATTTGTGCCGAACAAAATCTCTCTTCCAAGGAAAAAGCGAGGATTTTAGCGGACTCTTTCGCCGAAGAAATCCAGAAAATCCTGAACCTCTACCCCGACCAATGGTTTAACTTTTACAATTTCTGGAATTAATTCCGATTCTGAATTTCAGAATAATAAATTTGGTCTTTCGCTTTTATTTTATTATTTTTGCAATTTTAAGTCAAATAATAAATGAAGATGGAATTGTTTCCC
>JAUNNU010000083.1:10670-13029 GCA_030537295.1 Bacteroidia bacterium | reverse complement strand
GAAATCAGCCCTTGTTTTTTTGCTCTAAAAAAGTTTTATCGGACACCAATAATTTTCTATAAGTTTACGGAAGAACACAAACGATTTGCAAATAGTTCGATATCCAGCGATAAAATCATCATACAGTATTCTTGGTACTATATGAACACATATGTTACCAATCTTGACAAGGAATCGAATAAATTGTATATTGTTGATGGGCAACAACGACTAACAACTCTCACATTGATTTTAATTAAATTGTATCATCAGGCAGATTCTTTTCAGTCAGATTTAAAAGATTGGATTGCAGACAAAATTGTTGGTCGTTCTGGATACAAAAAAACTTTTTGGCTAAATCATGAGATTCATGAACCAACATTAAAAGCGTTATTTGATGGAGCTGAATATGTTCCTACTGATACAGGGATAACAGCAATTAATTTGGCTAAAAACTATGCCGTTATTTCAAAACGATTAGATAACGAACTGAAAGACAAAAATATTTTTGAAAGATTTGTATTCTATTTTATGTATAGATTGGTTATTATCAATCTTAAAGTCGAGCAAACAGATGTCCCTATGGTTTTCGAAGTGATTAATGATAGAGGTGTTCGGCTAAAACCATATGAGATATTGAAGGGTAAATTGTTGGGACAAATTGATAAAGAAGAACTTAACACATTAAATTTCAATGAACTCTGGGATAGCCGCGTAAATGCAATCAATGCAAACAACCCTGATTTAATTGACAATTTCTTTATATATCTTCTGAAAGCAAAATTTGCAAATACTATAGGCGAAAGCAGAAAATTTGACAAAGAATACCACAGAGCCTTATTTGCAGAAACAAATTTAAATCTTGACCATAACCCTGTCAATGTTAAAAAATTCCTTCAAAATGACTTTTCTTATTATGCCGACTTATTTATAAAACTACAAGATTATTCAGCAAATTATAATAAAGATTACCGCTATACATATTACAATTCTCTTACTGATAGAGGGCAACAATTCTTACTGATACTTTCCGCATGTAAAGTTTATGATAATCAAGAACAAGAAAAAATTAAGGCTGTTTCTTATCAGATAGACCGTCTGTTTTGTTTGCTTCAATTGCAAAGAGCATATGATAGCAATAAGTTTAATGAGATGATGTACAAAATTAGCGAACGAATAAGAGAGAAAGACGTATCCGAAATAGAGCAGGTGTTTGATGATTCTCTAATCGAAATTCTGCAAGACAAGTATAGCAATTATGATCTGACATCAACATTCAGTTATGGGTATTTTAAGGAAACTGGTATTGATTTGGATAAACGTTTTAAAAGATATTTCTTTGCTCGCATTGAAGAGTTTATTGCTGAAAATACCAAAATGGATATGCGTCATAATTTATATAATTTAGTCGTAAATACTGGCAGTACAAATGGTTTCCATATAGAACACATCCTTGCCGAAAATGCAGAAAACTATGCGTTATTTGACAATGATGAGGAAAGATTCAGAAGTGAACGTAATCGGCTTGGTGGTTTGTTGTTATTAAAGGGTAAAGACAACATATCAAGCAATAACGAAACCTATGCTGATAAATTGATTTCGTATGCAAACACCTTATATTGGAATGAAACATTGAGAGCTGATAGTTACAAGTCGCATCTTGATTTTACAAATTGGATCAGTGCTTCAAAATTAAACTTCAGACCAATGGATAAATTCGGCCCAAATGAACTCGAAGAAAGACACAAACTTTTATTTGAAATAGTTAAATGTATTTGGAATAGTTAACACCTGCGCCCGCTTCAAAACAGAGCAGGTAAAAAGGTATTCCTTCCTCGCTCACTTAGGCATAAAAAACATGCTTGCAAGGGCAAGACAAGTGGCTTCAAAAAATCTCCACACCTTCGCCTTCGGCAAGGCTTCGCCAATATATGCCTACGGCTCGGGTAGACATCTCGTGCAAGCCGAACGCAGTGCCAAACTTGTTTGGGCATTGCTGAGACGAAGCCGAGATTGTCCGAAGGAAATTTTTTTCGCCACCCTTGCAAGCACCGCCATCACACTCCGCTGTTGCGCTCCAACCCATTCCGCTTCGCTCCATTAGGTGCTCACAGCGGGCGTGCTGTCTTGTTTTCTTCTGCCAAGCGTTCGCTCAGTCGTCATCCGCGGCTACTCCTGCACCCCCAACCTCAATAAGGTTTCGCTATGCTCAAATATGTATAAATGGGGTGCAGCCGCCGCTTATTGTTGTGCTCGCCTGCTGGTCGCTCGGGCTAATCGGGCTGTCATAGTTTTTGCAATGCTCCGTTCCGTTTTTTGTCCCAACCCTTTTCAGCGGTTGTGGTCGTGTTGTGTTATTTGGTTACTGCATACAGACAAA
>JAUNNU010000083.1:0-10660 GCA_030537295.1 Bacteroidia bacterium | reverse complement strand
AAGAATTATATAAAACCCAAGCAAGAGCAGTCATTCATTTCGCTCAATGTGCCTCGTACCTCAACACTTTTCGCTCCATTCATTCCTGCACTTGCCCTGCCCTCAAAAAAACTGCACTTCACAGCAAAAACATACGCCAGCCCTGCGTTTTCAACGTAGGCTGTCAGCGCCCTCATTCCGCTTCGCTCCATTGTGGGCTATCTCTGTCAGCCACCTTCGCTCCACTCGCTATCGGCTCGCGCCTCTCACTACGGCAAGCAGGTAAAGCACTTCACTTCGTTCCGCTGCTTTCCCACTTGCCTCCGTTCGGCTCAAGGCTGCTTTACCTGCTCTGTTTTTTGCTTCGCCCTCGCACTGCCCCCGACCACCCACCCCTAATAAAGTTGAATAGCATTTATAACAGCCCTATCGGGCTGGATTTTCGGTGTATAGCAGTTAGTTTTGTGTCATTTTCTGATTTAGGTTGACTGTTTTATGTCTTTACTCCTTGTTTAAGTTGACCCGGTTAAACGTTATTACTTATAATTGTTGACCAATGTCTTTTATTCCTGTTGAAGGTTGACCGTCGGTTCTTAAAGCCTGTCGGAGGTTGACCGCAGGGCGTAGCCCGGAGGGGAACCTCCGACAGGCTGCAAAGGTAAACCTTTTTCAGTCGCGTCCGGCACACGCCGCTGATTTTTTATCGCCGCCTGCCGGTGGCTCATCCAGCGCTTGGCGATCTCGCCCGTGCGCGACGACGCCTCGGCCGGCGTCATCATGTCGAGGCTCATGTGCGGACGCTCGTTGTTGTAGAAGTCCACCGCACGGCTGACGGCACGCCTGACATCGCGGATGTCACGGAACACCATCCCTTTGAGGAGTTCGTTCTTCACGGTGCTGTTCACGCGCTCGGCCTGCGCGTTGTCCTTGGGGTCTCCGCCCTCGGTCATGCTTATCGATATGCCCCGGTCTCTCAGCCTGCCCACATACTCGCGGCTCGCGTACTGGCATCCGCGGTCGGAGTGGTGGATGAGGGCGACCTGAAGCCCGTCGATGCGCCTGAGCGCCATCGCCAGAGCCTCGAGCGGATACGCCGTCTCCAGCGTCGGGCCGACGCTCCATCCAATAATCTCCTCCGTGTAAGCGTCAAGTACCATCGACAGGTAGCAGAACGCATAGCCGCCCTCAAGCGTTATCATTACGTATGTTATGTCGCTGACCCACAGCTGGTTGGGCGCAGTGGGAATGAACGACTTCACGAGATTGGGGTATGTCGGCAGACCGTGGCTGGAGTCTGTCGTGCGCGGAGCACGCATCCTGCGGCGTATCTTCAGGCCGTGCCTGTCGATCATCTCGCAGAAGCGGTCGCACCCCATCGGATGGCCCGCGGCGAACGCCTTCACGTACATCATCCACAGCTTCACACCTCCGATGCCGGGGTCGCGCTCCCTAACACTGCGGACGTATTTCAGCGCAAACAACTCCTGAGCCGCCTTGAGCAGGACGGCGTCCTCCGAATGCTTGTAGTATGCCTGCTTGCTCACGCCAAGCAGCCCGCACAGGACGCTCACGCGGTAGCGTGAACGGTCCCGCGCGTGCAGGTTCGTCACCGCCTGGCGCCAGCTTTTTTTCTTATCTGGATCTTGAACTTCTCCTCCGCGACGCGGATCAGCTCCTCGTACGCCTCCGCCTTTATCTCCGCCATCTCCAGCTTCGCCTTCAGCTTCTCGTACTCGGCTTTGGTCACGGTATCGGACTCCGGTGACGCCTTCTTCTCTTTGGTCTCTGTCCCAGGCATGATTCTCCTTTCTGTCTCTTTTCCGGCTGCAAAGATACGAATCCATCGGTTCACTGTCGTATGTCCGACCGGAATAATTCTGGAGATCCTGTCCTCTCCGTAGCCCTTCTCATAGTGGAGCCTTATCACCTCGTCGAAGTACAGCTCCTGTTTCCTTGTGTGTAATTTGTACATATTTGACTCTTTTGTGAGTCAACTTTTTTCAGGGTAAGACATCGATAAGAATACGTTTTTGAGTTGCCTCATAACAGAATCCATCACCCAATTCGAGAAGAAAATGCTGTAAATGATTTAAAATGGCATTCTCCAAATCATTTTCCATAACCACATTTGACTCCTGCAAACCTAAAAACTCAAGCGTCATAGGATTCTTTACTATATCTTTAGGTCGTAGTGCAACTGACTTTTGATTGACAATTTTTGAAAGTCTGTTTTTGTCTTTCGACAATCCGGTTCTCTCAAAATAAAGAGAGTTTACTTGTCTTTCAAGTTCAGAGTATGACCAACATCCTTTTATGATTTCGCTTTCATAAAAAGCTCTTTTCAAAGAGTCTTCAATCTTGCATAAAAACAACAAGTGCGAAAAAGGAATCTTATACAAGATTTTGTCCGGATCAGTTTGCCATTGCTCCAATTCGGCGGATGCCGTCCGCCGAATCTTATTATCTTGATTTTCAAAACCATCAAATTCGGCGGATGCTATCTGCCGAATCTCATGATTAAGTTTTGTTCCAGCGTACAATCTTATTTCTGGCTCTAATTGAGGATATGTCAAATAGAATTTTCGGAACTCACGGAAGCGTCTTTCTGTCAGTCCTTTTTTTGACAAGTTCATCACCTCCTCTTTGTTGCGACATAATGCCAATCGTTCGTACAAAGATGAGTCGTACTGTCTCTCCAACTCCTTCAGGCTCCATTTGTTGTTGGTAGCCTCTATTTCGTAAAATTTGCGTTCGTCTAAATTGGTTATTCGCATCAGTTTAAGGTAATGCGACCATGATAACTGGAAATTTCGTAAACACTGTTTACTATTTTCATTTTCCGTTTTCTCTTCGATAGGATTCGAATAAGTAATAAAAAATTTCCTCATTAATGTCAAATTCTCCACCGACCATCCTTTTCCTAAACGATGCGTCAACCGATTCGACAGCCCCTTTAACAATTCCTGTCCATATATGGCACGATTTTCTCCGCCTTGTTCATCCTCCACAATGTATCTACCTATCTCGTAATAAGTATAAACCATAGCAGTATTCACAGCCGCAACAACGTGTTGTCGTGCATCTTGTATCAACTTCTCGATTTTACCTGCGAGAATATCTATATGACTACCAGTTTCTGTGATTTGTGTTTTCTTGTCCATTGTAATGATTTCAGAATAACAGCAAACGCTATGATTAATAATATGTCAGTTAATTTTTATTTCTGTTTCGCAAAAATGCTGACAATTGCAAACTCTTCCATTTTTCGACCTGCAAAAATACACTTTTTCAGGCAAAAATGGGCATAAATTTATTATTTTTCGATAATGAATTATTTGTGTCATCTTTTTACTTCCGCGAATTAATTTTTGATTACAACGACAAAAAGCAGTTGAGCGAAACACAGCAAAACCACCATCACCGCAAAATACATTCTTTTCTGCGGCATTTTTTGACGCAAAATATCATATTCTTAAAATATTTTGTATTTTTGCCGCAAAAATCACAGCATGTATATTCACGAGAAAAATAATTGGACACAGTTCTATTGGAACGAGAAAGAAGTGTCACCATTGATAGAAGATGCCAGCCGGAACATCGGACGACTGTACGGACGTTTGGAACTGCTTGGATTCGAGACACAACTTCAGGCCGTGGCGGAAAACATGTCGGAAGACCTGATTCGCTCATCAGAGATTGAAGGCGTGTCGCTCAACACCGACGAGGTGCGCAGCTCGGTGGCGCGCCATCTCGGGATAGAGTCGATGCTTGCCGACGACAAGATGCCATCACGAGCAATCGACAGCTTGGTGAATGTAATCATGGATGCGACCCAACATTACAACGAGCCGATAAGCAAGGAACGTCTCTGCGCCTGGCAAGCCGCACTTTTTGAATCGGGATTCGCAGGAGGTGTCAAAGTCGAAGTAGGAAGATACAGAAGCTGTAAGGAACAAATCGTTTCGGGTGCCTTCGGACGCGAGAGAATACATTATGTCGCACCAGCACCGGAACGTGTCGAAGACGAGATGGACGACTTCATCGAATGGTTCAACAAGACTGATTGTCAGTCGCAGATAATCCGTTCAGCCATAGCACATTTTTGGTTTGTGTGCATACATCCATTTGAAGACGGCAACGGACGTCTGTCGCGCCTGCTTGCCGAAATATGCCTTGCACGCGGCGACAAAAGCAAGATGCGTTTTTACAGCATCGCGGCTTCAATCAACAAGGACAAGAAAAAATATTACGACATATTAGAGACTGTCCAAAAAGGCAACGGCGACATCACTATTTGGCTCGTATGGTACGTTCAGACTCTGCTGAAAGCTGTTGAGACCGCCGGAAACCATCTGTCGAACACGCTTCACAAAACGCTGTATTGGAATCATTTTGAAGGACTTCCTGTTTCAGACCGCCAACGCCGTGTACTTAACATCTTCCTCGATGGTTATGATGCCAAAATCTCTTCACATTCATGGTCGAAACTTGCAAAATGTTCTTCCGACACCGCCCTTCGTGACCTTCAGGACCTTGCCGCAAAAGGAATGCTCGTCATCGACAACCCTGAAGCAAAAAGATTCTCATATCATTTGGCAAACGTGTAAATCTTATCGACACAGAAAACATTTTTCTTTACCTCTTAAATCTATTAATCAATAATTTGTTTTGCCCAATCCGGCACAGACTCAGTATAACGTTTGACAATTTTGCCATTCATAGTGCGATACAACAATTGAGGTATGTGGTCTTCAATTGAATTGTCATAAACATAAGCCCTGTCAACAAATTCAACAGCCAAACTGGCATTTTCAATTGACTTATAATATCTTGAGAACACTTTAGACATTGGCACTTCATGTCCTCCATTTAAATAGCGTTTGGCAATACGCAAAATATTAATTTCAGGTGAATTCGTACATACAAAAAAGAAACGGATAAAAAAACCTTCTTGATGTGCTTTTTCAAGAAGTCCAGTTTTTCATCTGATGAGAAAACGGTCTCAAACACAAAATCTTTTTTTTCAGAGAGACATTTGTAACGTAATTAGGTTGCAACTTTTGCTGCTTCCATTACAGCTTTGTCAGAATTCCAATTGCCAAACTGTTCTTGTGCAATGTTGTCCGGATTGATATAAAGACTATCTTCAGACCACTCATTGGCAAGTAACTGAAGCGTTGTTGAAGTTTTGCCGGAGCCGTTTGGCCCAGCAACAACACAAAGTGTCGGGCGTTTTATATCATTCATACATTTCCGTTTTTTCTTATTGCAATTCTTCGACACATTTCGGCGAATCTACGATTTAACTCATCTTGTGCCTTTCGTGTGGAAATCACTGCAGCCTCCTGTACCTGTGACATCACAAATTCCAACATCCCGTCTGTTGGTTCTTCCAATGAATTCAGCCGATACGATCGCACTTCTTCCTTCGACATAATTTAACTCTATTTTAGCAAACGCTATGATTTATAATGTGTTCATTAAATTTTATTTCTGGTTCGCAAAAACGCTGACAGCTGTAAACGCTTCCATTTTTACGACCTGCAAAGATAATTATTTTATTTTTATGTCAAAGAATTTCTCGTATCACTTTTTTTCTTACTTTTGCGAGATAATTTTTTGAAAATAACAACTTAAAAATATCATTTGAATGAAACACATTTTCTTACGCAGATTATTCGGCATCGGCATTATCATGCTGGGTATCGCAACGACAGCCGTTGCGCAGGAAGTCCGCACATTCGAGTTCGGTCATGACGGCAAGAACGGCATCAATTTAACGGAACAGACGAGAGGCAACGTCGGCATTGAGTTCAACATCAATGAGATGAGCCTTCAGTCATTCACCTACAACGGCGAAGAATTACAGTCGATCGGCATTTCCGGCATCTCGCTTCCGAATGAGAAAGGAATGCCCAACGTGCCGGCATACAGCCGTTACATCGCCATCCCGCAAGGCGCGGAGGCGGTGCTTCACGTCGTCAGCTACGAGCAGCAGACAATCAAGGACGTGAACATTGAGCCGTCGCTCGGCGTGCAGGCGGAAGACGCGGAGCCCGACATGAACTACGTGAAAAACGAGAAAGTCTATTCACAGAACGCTTTCTATCCGGCGGAGTTCGCCACAGTGAGCGAGCCGACATCACTGCGCGGCGTTGACGTCGTGTCGTTGAGCATCTCGCCTGTGAGATTCAACCCTGTCACAAAAGAAGCCATTGTCTATCATAACATTGAGATTGAAGTCGAGTTCGTCGGCGGCAACGGACAATTCGGTGACGACCGTCTCCGCTCGCCGTATTGGGACCCGATTCTCGCACAGAACGTCATGAACTACAACACATTGCCAGTCATCGACTACGAGAAGAGGATGCAGGACTGGATGCGTGACGGCGCGGAAGGTGCCGAATATCTCATCGTCATCCCTAACAACGACGACTTCGAGGCTCCGGCGGAACGCATCAGGGAATACCGTATGCAGCAGGGCATCATCACCGAAGTAGTGCGTCTGGATGAGATTCCGGCGACCACAACGGCACAGATGAAAACCTATTTCCACAACGCTTACAACAACTGGGAAATCGCCCCAGTGGCCGTCATGCTTTTAGCCGACCACAACACCAACATGTCGCAAGGCATCCCGGCGGAGACGGTGTCGCACCCGTATGAGGGCAGTTGCATCTCCGACAACCAATACGCCGACGTGACCGGCGACCATCTCCCGGAGATGGTGTTCTCACGCCTCGTGGCGGCCAACGGCACGGAAGCCGCAATGATGGTTGACAAACAAATCGAATACGAGTTCACGAACCCGAACATGAATGCGAGCACATACAACACCCCTGTGACGGCACTCGGATGGCAGACGGAGCGTTGGTTCCAGCTCTGCTCTGAAGTCGTCGGCGGTTATTTCCGCGCCCACGGCAAGAACCCGTACCGCATCAACTGCATCTATCAGGGAACTCCCGGCTCACAGTGGTCAACAGCCACCAACACCTCGCAGGTTGTAAGTTACTTCGGGCCAAGCGGCACCGGTTACATCCCGCAGACACCGTCGGAACTCGGTGGTTTCACAGGCGGTGAGCCAGAACAGATTAACGAAGCCATCAACGCTGGCACGATGCTCGTCCAGCACCGTGACCACGGTCTCGAGACAGGCTGGGGCGAACCTGCTTACCGCAACACACACGTCGCACAGCTGACAAACGTCGGCAAAATGCCTTTCGTCATGTCAATCAACTGTCTGACAGGTAAATTCAACAACAGCTCACCATGTTTCGCCGAGGCGTTCATGCGTCAGACATACAACGGTCAGAACGCCGGCGCGGTGGGTCTCCTCTGCCCGACAGAAGTCTCCTACTCGTTCGTGAATGACGCCTACGTCTGGGGTGTCTATGACCAGTTCCAGCCCGACTTCATGCCCGACTACGGCCCGTACGCACCACAACAAGGCAACTGGCAGCCTGCTTTCGGCAACGTCGCCGGAAAGTTATTCCTCGCACAGAGTTCATGGCCATACAACACCGATGCGAAAGACATCACATACCAGATGTTCACGGCACACTGCGACGCATTCCTCCGCCTTTACAGCGAAGTGCCGCAGACGATGACAGTGAACCATCAGGAGGTTCAGCTCGCTGGACTGACGACATTCCAGGTCACGGCACCGGAAGGAACGAAGATAGCCCTCACAAAAGGCGAAGGTGAAAACCTCGAAATTATCGCCGTGACAGAAGCGACAGGTTCAATCCAGCACATTGAGATCCCGTCACAGACGCCACCGACAATCATGAAACTGACGGTGACAGGCCAGAATTACATTCGTTATCAGGCTGATGTCGAAGTCGTTCCGGCAGAAGGGCCATATTTGATTGTCAACAGCTTTGAACTGAGCGACGGAGCCGCACAGCTCAATTTCGGTGACGAAACCGGTTTTGACATTGTATTGAAGAACGTCGGCGTTGAAGCGTCACCAGCAGGAACCGCCACAATCTCAACAGATTCAGAATATGTTACAATCACAGATGCGACAGTTGACTTCGCGGGTATCGCAGCTGACGCGACGACAAGCATAGCCGAGGCATTCGGGTTCACCGTTTCAAACAATGTGCCTAACAACACAAAAATTGAGTTCACAGTGGACATTGAAAGCGGCGGAGACGAATATGAAAGCCACATAAACGTAAAAGCATACGCACCAATATTTGAGATTGGGAATGTCAGCATTGAAGAAATAAACGGCAACGGCAACGGACGCCTCGACCCTGGCGAGACAGCGAAACTCGCATTCCCAATCGAGAACAGAGGCGGCGCAGTTTCAGACGCAGTCAACGCCACACTCGTAATCAACAACAGCTTCATGCAACTCACAAGCGGACCGACAGTAACAGTCGAAAGCATTGAGGACGGCGGCAACGCGACAGTTGAATATGTAATCAACGTCGGCGCGGCACCATCAGGATTTGCAGCAGAATACACGCTGAACGTGGTATCCGGAGCATACGACGCCACGAGAGACTTCATGTCAAAGATCGGGCTTAATGTCGAAGACTTCGAGGCCGGCGAACTCAACGCAGACTTGTGGTCAAACGACAACTCCAAACCTTGGACTTTCGAAACAAACGACCCTTACGAAGGGACATATTGCATGAAGTCGGGGCAGATTGGCAACAACACGTCAACGACACTGACACTCTATTATGAAGTCGGCGACGCCGATTCTATCGCATTTTATTATAAGGTGTCATCTGAATCAGGATACGACAAGCTGTATTTCTCCATCGACAACAGCGAGAAAGGCAACTGGTCCGGAAATATCGGCTGGACACGCGCACAGTACTACGTGACGGCGGGCAGCCACACTTTCAAATGGAAATACCAGAAAGACTTCACCACAACAAGTGGCAGCGACTGCTGCTGGATTGACTTTGTCATCCTTCCAAGAGACAACAGCATGACAGTGAACGCAGGTCTCGATGTTCAAACTTGTCCGGCGGAACCGGCACAGATCAACGGCTACGCACAGAACTACGAGTCACTTGAATGGACGACAGACGGCGACGGCACCTTCAGCAACACAGGTATAATGAATCCTGTCTATACCGCTGGACAGCAAGACATTGCAAACGGTCAGGTCACAATCACCATCACAGGCAGAGATTCAAGCGGAAATGTCATGACCGATGACGCCTTGGTGACATTCAGCCCCAACACCGCCATCACGCAATTCCAGGCATATCCGGAAACGGTGTGTTACAACGACGCAGTAAATGTCTATGCCGATGTTGTTAACTATGGAACAAGTGCCGTTAAGTCTGTTGAATGGACGACTTCCGGCGACGGAGTCTTCGCAGACCCTTCAAATATCGAGACATATTACACTCCAGGCGAGCAAGATGCCATTAACGGGACAGTCACATTGACAGTCAATGTCATCGGCTGCAATGAGGTTTCCGAGAGTGCCGTCATCACAGTCATCGGCGCGCCATCAGTCGAAGTCGAAAACGAGATGACGGTATGCAGCGGCGCAGCTCTCGCAATCAACCCGACAGCAAGTGATTACGAAACTGTTGAATGGACGACATCGGGTGACGGCACATTCAGCGACGCCACGGCATTGAACACGACTTACATTCCCGGAGAAGAAGATATTTTAAGCGGCAACGTAATCCTCAACATCACGGCGACAGGTTGTGAAAACGCCGAAGCATTCATCAATGTCACGATTATTGACATTCCTGAATTGGCGAAACCTACAGGTCCGACTGACGTTTACAACTATCAGGCCGTGACGGAATACACCGTAGAACCAAACGAGATATTCTCCGGCTACGTCTGGAATGTCGAGCCAGAATCAGCCGCCAGCAACATCAATGTTGAAGGGAACAAGGCAACCATCACGTGGAACATGGACACGGAAAACGGCGATGTCGCACTTACAGTCAGAGGTGTTTATGAGGCATGCGGCGAAAGCGCGCCATCAGAAGCTCTCATCATCACGCTCAAGGGACACGGCATGGAGGAAATCAACGCAACGGCGATGAACATCTTCCCGAACCCGACCGACGGCAACATCAACATCTCAATTGCCAATGTGAACAGCGACGCCAAAGTCATTGTTTACAACACGATTGGCGAAGTCGTTTACATTCAGGAAGTTGCAGCTAACAACGGACTTGACCTGAACCTCGACCTCAACAACCTCGCAAACGGCACATACTTCGTTTCAGTAAAAGACAACGAAAATGTCTGGATGCAAAAAATTGTGGTTAAGAGATAATAGATAAGAGATTGAGAGGGGCTGGCATCTGAAAATGTCGGATGCCAGCCTTTTTCATTAATGTGTAACTTTTTTGCGTTGCGTTTTAATTTTTTTCATACTTTTGCAAAATTTTTAAATAAATACTATGTCAAATTTACCCGCTTTATTTTCAGATTTAGCTTTAATTTTGGTAACAGCAGGTGTTATCACTGTGATTTTCAAATGGCTAAAGCAGCCACTTGTCCTCGGCTACATAGTCGCTGGTTTTTTAATCGGACCACATTTCACTTATTTTCCAGTCATCACCGACCCCACAAGTGTACAGACTTGGAGCGACATCGGAATGGTTTTCCTCTTGTTCGCAATAGGTCTTGAATTTTCATTTAAGAAGCTCAAAAAGGTCGGTGGTTCTGGAGCCATTGT
>JAUNNU010000191.1 GCA_030537295.1 Bacteroidia bacterium | reverse complement strand
ACTTTTTCAGAGCAAAACATCAGGTGACGCTAAGGTGACGGGAGAAGATTCTACCATCACCACTTAAGTTGCTGATACTCAGCGAGTGTGACGGGTGACGCTTAAATTACGAAAAAAAATTTTTTTATTCGGGAATTCAGAACTCATGGTAAATCCTGCTTTTGCAAGCCATTCGAGATTCGAATGAAATCCTAAATTCCAATTCGCTTTTTCTTCGTTCTCTATTCGTATTTCTACCAAAGCAGTTCCAATCCAGGTCCAATTCAGCTCCAATCGAAGTCCAATTCAACATCAATTCGCAATTGGAGTTCTATTGGTGCTATATAGAGTTTAAGGAGTGGGCACAAACTTGTATTTTACCGAATTCACATTGTACAATATGAGTTCCGCATTTATTTTTTGGGGGTTCTTCCGAAATTCGGAGTGATATCCGGTATTTAGGCTATCGCTGGAAAATGCCTTACGGCTGCAAAAATTGACTACGTCATAAAATTGTTCCGATGTCGCATAAAATAAATTCTCACTCAATTGAGGAAAATATTGCTTCGCAATGGAAAATCCATTCGGGTGCCGTTTTCGCGCGTCAGCATTTTCTAAGGACGAATTCCATTTTATCCAATTGAAATGCTTTATTTTATGCGACAACGGAGCCGCTCAGCGCTTGCGATGCTTTTACAAAGCTTGCGACAAAAAGAATTTTACACTCCAAATCCCTGATGAACCTTATTCTTCATCCATAATAATATGATAGAAATAAATGCGGAGACAATGAGTATCAGTGCCGTTAAAAATGTTACAAAACCATTTCCTTCGAGGTCTTCCAACCCCCAGAAATGTAGATGTTCTCCTATTTGGCACAAACCGACAACTATCATTGAATTAATATCAAGAATTACCAACTGTTTGGTGTTGTTTGAAACGAAATAGTTGACAAATAAAGGTATGAAGTATATCAGACTAAAGTATAAATCCCATTCAAAGGCATCTATACCTTTGGGAAGTATATATTTGAAAACAATCAAAAGATAGTTGGATATAATATACAAAAAATACATTGTACGCTTCGTTTTTCTTTCTGCCCAGATTTCATTTAGATATATAAGAAGAGCGAGATGAGTTGTTGTTCCAACATACACGAGAGGCTCATCCCGGAAACTCATGTAATACAGGAATATGTCAATTGCTGCGATTAGTACCAGCAGGGAATACTTGTACACAGTCTTTCTATCGTTTTTGCTTTTACTCATATTGGCAGTTTTTTGCTTTGACATTTGGCACCAGCATTCCGAAGATTTTTGCTCATAGACAAGTTCGAATGCAATGTTGCTATGCAAAAATAGTCAATTAACACCACAATCCCAAATATCTTTACTGATTTTTTCACAGTCAACGCCTGCAGAAACAGAACTTTAACTTCTTTTCTGCTTTTCGCTTGACATATTAACTATAATTTGTATTCAATGCTTGTGTCCATTTTGGACCCCACCTTTCCTTATCATCTATATATATCCTGATGGGTTTGAATATGGTACATAAATCTGAATGAGGGAGCAAAGACCAGATTCGTTGATGATGGTTGTCTTGTTCTTTACCAGAATCCTATTTGGGGAATGTGCTTCCATCATCATGTTCTTATTATCGTCATCCATATTGGGTTAGTTCTATTGGCGGTGAACGTTTCGTTATGTCATAGATTGCTTATATGCATTACCATATTGGTTAATGACCGGGGTATGAATAATATTCATAGTCCCTTGAGTAAGTCAGGTTTTCCTATGTTTTCTTTGGTTTTCTTTTGTTTTTTAGATAGCGAAAGCAATTCACGCGAACCGGTTATTACCACAAAGAACAAGGTCAACATCGTGGCATTGCTGCGCTGATGTCGACCTTGTTCTTTGTTAATCCCTTTTAATACAATCTGTAATTACCTTCTTAGCTAATTCCGTCGAGATATTCCCCTAAATCAAATTTCAGTTTTCACAATGTTGAGTGACCGTCTTTGTTCGTCACTTCACATAAATCTTACACTTATTTCCGAGTGCAAAGGTATGAACTTTCTCATGACTATGCAAGAAATCGTGTTTCATAAAGTTTGTGATTTATACCATGCTACATTTTTTACATTTGCGCAATAGTGCAACAAGGCATAAAAATATATTGCAAAGCATATTGCATATTTGTAAACATATTAAACATCAATAAGTTACAAAGCAATATTTAGGGCGTTTTATTATAAAGCTAGAATAGCGTTATCGCACACAAAAAAATAATATTTTTCTACATTTTATTGTGCATGGCAGTTGTAAGTGTGGCGTCATTAGTAGTGACACCCCTCTATCGGGGATATAGTTTCAATAGATTTTATAATTGAGATTTGAGATTGAGATAGAGTTTGTCGCATTCAATCATATCGTGATTTCATCTCAATCTCAAATCTCAGATATCAATCCGTTTCTTCAATAAAACAAGAACCATCATCATGAAACCCAATCTTCAAAGTATGGGGACAAACCCTCACAACCTTGGGGACAACTATTGCAGAAGTGTGAGAAACTTCGTACCTTTGCATCGTGATTCAGAAGATCACCTGCCGTCCGCAAGCATCGGAGTGAGTCCTATGTAGTT
>JAUNNU010000082.1 GCA_030537295.1 Bacteroidia bacterium | reverse complement strand
AGACATTTGAGAATTTTATGTATCTTTGCAGCGAATTTAAGATAACGCTCTATGTATCAACGAAATCAATTTGAAACAATAACATCTCGCATTAAGGAAGACAGGCATTTTATCCAGGTAATTGCAGGTCCGAGACAAGTTGGAAAATCAACTTTGATTAATCAAGTTTTGGAATCAATTGATATTCCATACCGTTTTTGTACGGCTGACAGTGCCGTGGCATCCAACTCCGGATGGATTTCAGAACAATGGGAGACGGCAAGATCAAACATGTCTGCAAACAGTTTGAATGAGTATCTCCTTGTCATTGATGAGATTCAAAAAATATTCAACTGGAGCGAAGTAGTAAAGAAAGAATGGGATCAAGACAGCCTTAACAAGTTGAATATCAAGGTTGTACTTCTTGGCTCTTCGAGACTATTACTAAAAAAAGGATTGACAGAGTCACTTGCAGGCCGCTTTGAGATGATTCGGATGGGGCATTGGACTTTCAGTGAGATGCACGAGGCTTTTGGATGGGACATCAACCAATATATTTACTTCGGTGGCTATCCAGGATGTGCGTATATGATTGATAATGAGTCGCGATGGAAACAATACATCATTGATTCCATCATTGAGCCGGCTATCGCAAAAGACGCTTTGATGACTGCTACGGTTTATAAGCCAGCACTGCTACGACAACTTTTCGAGCTTGGGTGCAGCTATTCGGGAGAACTGCTATCGCTTAACAAAATGTTAGGCCAGCTTGACGATGCCGGAAATGTCACGACATTAGCAGGTTATCTTGAAATATTGTCGGAATGTCACCTGATTAAAGGCTTGCAAAAATATGCCAATGACAATTCAAGAAAATACAACTCGATACCAAAATATCAAGTTTACAACCAGGCGTTGCTCAGTGTCTATAACGGACGTGGTTACGTGGAAGAGCGCACTAATCCAACCCGTTGGGGACGATGGACGGAGTCGGCGGTCGGAGCATATCTTGTGGGGCTTGCCGACCAACGCGATTACAAGGTTTATTATTGGCGCGAAAATTCAGACGAAGTAGATTTCATTCTTTCACGTAGAGGAAGACTTATAGCCATTGAAGTAAAAAGCGGGAAAAGAACAACCAGCAACGGACTGTCGGTATTCAGAGAGAAATTCTCACCAAAGAATTCAATCATTGTCGGTTCCGGTGGAATCCCAGTTGAAGAATTCTTACACTGGGATTTGGGGAAATTATTAGACAGCTAAATCTTCCCAAGCACCTTCACAATCTGTTCGCCCAAACCGATGGTGTAGCCCTGAAGCACAAACACGACCTCGTTATTTGAGTTGGCGATGAGGAAGATTGGGAGACTCTTGTTTTGAAGTTTCATGTTTGAAACGACTTCAGAAAGCATTGTTCCGTTTTCGATTCCAAACGTGATATTCGATGGTAACTCGTTGAAATTCTTCAATTTGAAGTTGTCAAGACTTTCTTTATCCTGGAAAACAAAAATCATGCTTCCGTTCCATTCCTCGAATTTGTCTTTCAAGATTGAGATGTCTTGCATGGCGTGAGTGGTCGGCTCGCTGCCGCCGTCAAGGAGACCGAGAACGTAGAAATTACGTCCCGCTATTTGAAGAAGGCTCCTATCTTCTTGAGAATCAACGGGAATGAAACGGTTTTCTGAATTGAAGTTGCCGATAATCTTAACGCCGTCAACAGGCTCGCGCATGACGAGTTCGACTTCAGTAATTTTCCCACTTTCAATGTTGAAGAAAACATTGTGATTCAACACGCTGCCGTCGGCGAGACGCGTGCCGGAAATCATCACGTAATAACCGAGGTCGAGTTCGATGCCGCCGTCCGACATCAACTGTGAATGCAGCATCCCGACATCCATGCCGGGATCTTTGTCATCGTAAGCCAGCAAATCGAAAGTGTTCCCGTTGAATTTCTTAATCGTGAAATGTGAATAATATCTCGGATCCGGCATGTTTTGCGTAGGCTTGTAATCAATCACCAAAGTGCCTTTTTCAACTGTCGGTTGTTCTTCTTTTATATCAAAGTCAACATCAATCCATTGATTTTCAAAATATTGAACTTTTCCAGTGACAGGGTCAATTCTCGATGGGATGCCTGCGCTGCGTGCCATCGCCACAAAGAAGATGTCGCGGGAATGCGAGTCGGCGATATGCGACTTCAACACTCCGGTCGGAAGCATAGGAATGCCGCGGACATTCAATTCATCATTCACATTGATATTTTCCTTCACCCAGCGAATTACCGCCTCTGGATTTTCTCCGTTAAAATTCATCGAGACGAACTGTTTCTTATACGGACGTATCATCTCATTGGAAACGCGCGGACAATAGACATATTCGTTGAACATCTCATCTGTCAAGCCGCAGTTGTCTTCGATTAAAACGCGCTGGTCGAAATTGTCTTTCAAGACATCAAGCGAAACGTCACGCAAGTCCTTATCAGAAATCACATTCAGCAAGTCCCAAGCGTATTGTTCGTTTCCATGAGCTTTCGCATAATCAACGAAATCTTTGATTGTCTGATAATTACCCCAGGTTTTAGCCATTATTTCCTTGACGTAATCACCTTCATTTTGAGCTTCGACGCATTCTGCAACATAAGCGTTTCTGATTGAATCCTCATAAACGGCACGACGGTTGTTCTCGTCGCGCATCTCCTTTGAAACCTCCGGGATGCGAGCTTTCTCCGCGGGAGGAACGATGTCAAATGCTTCTTCAAACTCAACATTTTCCGCCTGTTTAATTGTGATTGTCACGTTGTCAATATCGCCAATCTTCACGACTTCATAACCGAATTTCCCGTCTTTCGATGCGTAGATCATCATTGTTCCGAGACCGGCGGTCATCCATGTGTCGCCGTTTTCATCGGTGGCTTTTGAAGCGACGGTGCAGAACTCGGCGTAGTTGTAAATCTTGAAATCGACTTTCGCATCAGCGACTGCATCTCCTTCGTTATCAACAACTTTAACATTCAATTTTGCTGTCTCGGCATAGTTATAAACAACATTGATTTCCGTATGATTCGCCGTTCTCTCGATTACTTCCTCCGGACCGTAATATCTCCCGAACACCCTTGTGTGCAGCAGCAGGCAGCGTGACGCTGGAGCGTTGAACCAACCCAAATCCAGCACCGGCTCCGGTTCGCAGGCACCGAGGAAATGCCACTCGCCGTCAACCCAAGCCTCGACCCAGGCGTGGTTGTCGTCGCAATGTGCCCATCTCGGAGTGTAAACCTGCCTTGCCGGAATGCACACCGAGCGCAAGGCAGCGACCAAAAACGTCGATTCCTCACCGCAACGTCCCCAAGATGTCTTCACCGTTGCTAACGGCGAACTCGTCCTTGAATCCGAGCCTTTGTAGTTCGCCTTCTCGTGGCACCAATGATTAACCTCTAAAACCGCATCATACATGGAGAGATTTTTCACTCTGTCTTTCAACTCCTCATAAAACACAAAACGCGAATCATCGAGGTTCTCGTTGTTGATCCGCACCGGCACCACGAAATGATTGAACTCACGTTCAGGCACTTGCGCACCCCACGGCATCTCTTCCTTTGCCTTGAACGAAGCATTGATATTTTTACGAAAATAATCGCCGTCGTAATCCGTGACATCGCACAATGGCATGTAGGCGTACATGAATTCCAACGCCTCACGTTCTTTCCCGTCAAGGTCTTCATTGAAGATGGAAAACAGATCCCCATTCGGCATCGCAGCCATCTTTGCATGTAAATCACATTGAACGTCAGTGCGTTGCGACTCATCAGAAATGAAATGCGATTCCTTTGAACATGACGCTGCGAACAAAACCGCAACAATTAATGCGATGATTTTTGTAGTATATTTCATGGTTTTTATTTAAATTGAAATTTATTATTTAAATTAAAATAGTCATTTATACAAACGAAGACGTGATTTAAATTAGCAAAGACGTGCTGCGGCACGTCTCTACAACCTGTTTCACTATATTACTTTTTCACCTGATTACCTATAAATATTGGCGTATCTGTCGGGTGAATACGACACGAACTTCACCGGCACGCCGACTTTCCTCTCTATATACCCAATGTATCCTTCGAGTTTTTCAGGGATGTTCCTGTCGATTTCGCAGTCCCATCCCGGAAGTGTCTCATACACAGGTTTCATTGTCTCGGTGCAAGCGTCAAACGGCAGATAATCAATGACTTTGCCATTATATTCGTAGCCGACGCACACTTTTATTTCTTTAATGTCGTTCATAACATCCGACTTCATCATCATAAGTTCGGTGACGCCGCTCATCATGCAGGCGTATTTGAGAGCCGGGATGTCGAGCCAGCCAGTGCGACGCGGACGGCCTGTCGTCGCGCCGAACTCGTGACCGTTTCTGCGCAGCTGGTCGCCCATCTCATCGAACAACTCCGTCGGGAACGGGCCTGTCCCTACACGCGTGCAATAAGCCTTGAAGATGCCAAAAACCCTGCCGACTTTCGACGGGGCGACACCCAATCCGGAGCAAACGCCCGATGCCATTGTCGATGACGATGTGACGAAAGGATAGCTCCCGAAGTCAACGTCAAGCATGGAGCCCTGTGCGCCTTCAGCGAGGATTTTCTTTCCTTCATCAAGAGCCTTGTTGATAAAATATTCACTTTCAACGACTTGAAATTTCTTCATAAACTCTATCGCATCGAACCACACTTTCTCATATTCTGTAAAAGTCATTCCGTCGAGAGTCAAGGTGTTGATGTCGAAGTCGAGATTTCTGATTTCCTGAAGATGACGCGCCTTGAGATTCTCGTAGCGGTTCTTGAAATCCGGCGACATGATGTCACCGACCCGCAGGCCGCGGCGTGCGGTCTTGTCGGTGTAAGTCGGGCCGATGCCTTTCAATGTCGAGCCGATTTTCATCTTGCCGAGAGCCTTTTCATTTGCGGCGTCGAGGGCGCGGTGTGTCGGGACGATGAGATGAGTGCGTGACGAGATGAGAAGTCTGTCAAGCACGTCAACGCCGGCGGCTGTCAAGCCATCGACCTCGTCCTTGAAAATCTTCGCGTCAATGATGGCTCCGTTGCCTATCACATTGATACACTTATCATTAAATATTCCGGAAGGGATAGTGTGAAGCACGAATTTCTTGCCGTCAAACTTAATTGTGTGTCCAGCATTCGGTCCGCCTTGAAAGCGGCACACGATGTCATAATTCGGTGTCAATGCATCAACTACTTTCCCTTTTCCTTCGTCTCCCCATTGCAAACCTAAAAGCAAATCTATTTTTGCCATTTCTATAAAAATTTAATTTTCAATGATTTAATTTCTCTTTTGAATAATGCGTTTTCTCTTGTGACGTTTTTTCGTTCCGTAAAAAGTCAGCGAATGATATGCTATATCGACATCGAACATGTCTTCAACCGACTTCTGGATTTCCATGATCCGCGGGTCGCAGTACTCGAAAACGTCGCCGGTCACGATATCGACAAAATGGTCATGTTGCTTGAATTTGTATGACCTTTCAAACTGCGCACGGTTCTGCCCGAACTGATGTTTCGTCACCAAGTTGCAGTCCATCAGGAGTTCGATTGTGTTGTACAACGTCGCCTTGCTCACGCGGAACTTCTTGTTTTTCATCTGCGTATAAAGCGAATCAATGTCAAAATGACCGTCAATGTTATAGATTTCCTCCAAAATCATAAATCTTTCCGGGGTCTTGCGGAAATCATGACGTTGCAAATATTCCGTGAAAATATTTTTCACTTTCTCGAGGATATTGTCTTCGACTTCATTCATAACAACTTACACAAGCGAAACGTATCTTTTTAACATCGCCAAAATTACAAAAAATAATCAAACAGATATAAATTCCTCATTTATTTTCGACGATTCTTTCCACTTTCTTTATGAGTTCTATTTTCTTCAACTTTTCGATAAGATTATTAAGTGTCTGGACATTTGTCACCATCAACGTGATTTTCGCGATGACAAAAGCGCCTTCGCTCTTCATGTTGATTTCTCTGATGTCGAGTTTTTCATCTTTGCTTATGATGTCAAAAATATTCACGCCTAATCCTATCTTATTGATACATGTGAGTTTAAGTGTTGCCAAATAAGCGAAATCATCTCCGAGTTTCCAGCTTGCCACAACGATATTCTTGCCGAACCGCGACATCAGTTTCATTGCTTCGGGGCAGTCGGGACGATGGATATGAGCCGGTTCACCCGGAAGCTTTATCGCCACGACGTCATCGCCAGGAATCGGTTTACAGCATTGCGCCACGACATAGCCTTTGTCGGCAGGGTTCTTCGCGTTAATGCCTTCGACATTTTTCTTTTGCGGCGACGACTTCACGAGACCGAATGTGATGTATTTCAACCAAGCGTCAACTTTTGAGTCGTTGTTTCTGAACACATTGTCAACGTCATGCTGGCCGACTTTCCCGATTGCGACATAATAATAAAGGTCGGTGCGGCCCATGAGGTGCAATTTCTCAACTAACAAGTTCTTGTTTGCGACACTGAACTCCACCTTTGCCTTACGGAACATTTCTTCGAGCATCGGCTTGCCTTTTGTCTTAAACGTCTTCCGATAGTCTTTGATGCCTTCCTTCAGTCGGCTTTTTGCTGTTGAAGTCGAGATATAGTCGAACCATTCCTCTTGAGGCTCAACGTGTTGTGACGTGATGATCTCAATTTGGTCGCCCATTTTCAGTTCCGTGTTAAGGCTGGCGATTTTCTTGTTGACATTTGCGCCGACGCAATGATTTCCGATTTCCGAGTGCACGGCGTAGGCGAAGTCCAAGACCGTCGCGCCTTTCGGGAACGTCATCTTGTCGCCTTTAGGCGTGAACACGAAGATTTCATCATTGAAGAGGTCGAGTTTGAAATTGTCGATGAACTCAAGTGCCGAGTTCTTGCTCGTGTCCTCGTGTCTGACGAGATTTTTCACGACGCTCATCCACAGGTCGAGGCCGCTTTCTTCTTTGGTGTCGGGGTCACGGAACTTCCAGTATGCCGAGAATCCATGTTCCGCGATCTCGTTCATGCGCTCCGTGCGTATCTGTGTCTCAACCCAGTTGCCTTCCTTGCTCATGAAGACAGCGTGTATCGATTCGTAGCCGTTGGTCTTCGGAAACGACACCCAGTCGCGCATTTTTTTTGAATCAGGATAATAGAACGACGTGAAGGCCGCGAATGTCTCCCAGCAGCGCATCTTCTCCTCCTCGCGCTCGCAGTCGATGATAATCCTCACCACATAGACGTCGTAAACCTCGTCGATTGACATTCCGAATTTCGCCATTCGTTCCCAGACGGCACTCACGTTACGTTCAATCGCCATCGCGGTGACATTGATGCCACGTTTTTTCAGATAATCCTTGACCGGCTCCACAAAATCCTTCAATTCCTTGAGCTTGCGTTCCCTGATTCCTGCAAGTTGTGCCTTTATAGAATTGAAAATCTGCGGGTTGATATATTTCAGGCAAAGGTCATCGAGCTCCGTCTTGACCTTGTAAAGTCCGAGACGATACGCCATCGGCGCATAGATCTGCGTCGTTTCGGAAGCTATTTTCAGCTGTTTGTGATGCGGCATCGAGCCGAGTGTGCGCATGTTATGAAGACGGTCGGCAAGTTTCACCAAAATGATGCGGATCTCATCCGACATGCTCATTATCACCTTGCGGAATGTCTCGGCTTGAAGGCTTTTGACGTTCTCCCCGACTTCATCGTCAGTGAGTTTCGTGACTCCGTCAACGATTTGCGCGACCTTGTCGCCGAACATCCGGCGCATGTCGTCAAGAGTGTATTCCGTATCTTCGACGACGTCATGCAGCAATGCGCAGATGATCGATGTCATGCCCATTCCCATCTCGCCGGCAATGATTGTCGCCACAGCAAGCGGGTGGTACATATAAGGCTCGCCTGACTTGCGGCGCGCGTCCTTGTGCGCATTCGCGGCAAGCATGTAAGCCTCCGTCACTTTCGCCACATCCTCTTCATCCTTGCGGCCTTTCCAACATCGCAGCAAGGTCTGGAACTGACGTTCCAATTCCGCCTTTTCCTCTGCGGAATATGTGTCAGGCAAAGTATTCATAATCTCAGGTTTCATTTTTCACAAATATGTTTTATTTTACACAAGAAAGCAAAGCGTGACACGATTACATCACGCTTTGCATCGTATTTATTTTCAATAGTTTTTATATATCTCCATTGATCTCGGCCATTGTTCTGATGAGGTCGAGGAGTTTGTTTGAATAACCGATTTCGTTGTCATACCACGAAATGACTTTCACGAAAGTGTCGTCCAATGCGATGCCGGCTTTGGCGTCGAAGATTGAAGTGCGTGTGTCGCCGAGGAAGTCGGATGATACGACGGCGTCTTCGGTATAGCCGAGGATTCCCTTCATCTCGCCTTCGGAAGCGGCTTTCATCGCTGCGCAGATCTCATCGTATGTGGCAGGTTTTGCGAGTTTGCAGGTGAGGTCAACGACAGAGACGTCCAATGTAGGGACGCGCAACGACATGCCTGTGAGTTTCTTGTTCAGTTCGGGGATGACTTTCCCGACGGCCTTTGCCGCGCCTGTCGATGACGGGATGATGTTGCCGGCTGCGGCACGGCCGCCACGCCAGTCTTTAAGTGAGTGACCGTCAATAGGTTTCTGTGTCGCCGTCGTTGAATGCACGGTTGTCATCAAGCCCTCGACGATTCCCCAGTTGTCGTTGATAACCTTCGCGATAGGTGCGAGGCAGTTGGTGGTGCATGACGCATTTGAAACGACGCGCGTGCCTTTTACGTATGTCTTGTCGTTCACGCCGCACACGAACATCGGGGTGTCGTCTTTTGAAGGACCGGCCATGATGACATATTTCGCACCGCTCTCAAGGTGCGGCTGGACAGCCTCTTTTGTAAGGAATTTACCAGTTGAATCGATGACGTAATCCGCGCCATATTCGCCCCATTTCAGTCCGACAGGGTCACGGCTGACGCTTGTAGGGATCTCCTTGCCGTTGATAATCAATGTGCTTTTTTCGAGATTAAAGTCAATTGTTCCGTCAAACTGACCGTGCATGGTGTCATACTTCAGCATGTATGCCTGATAGTCAACAGGGCATGTGCCATTCATGTAAACAATCTCGATGTCGTCTCTTTTTTGAGCGGCTCTGAGAACCAATCTGCCGATACGTCCCAAGCCGTTAATTCCAATTCTAATTTTCTTTGCCATGTTATTTTATTTTGAAATACATAATTTAATAAATTCAAAGCCATCGTTTCTTCAGAACGAACACGCATTTCAACTCCACAAAACCGATTATTTTCATTTTTAAATGTTTGGCAAAATTAAACATTATTTCAATACAAAACCCATCGCGGCAAAATTATTTGAAAATAAATATTCGGAGTTTGAAAGTTTGTAAAGTACCTGACCATGACCTCACGGAACAGAAAAAGGCTGACGCACCATAACTTGCGCCAGCCTTCATCAATTTAAATGTGTGTTAAACTCAATTTTATAGTTTTAATCATTGTGGATAAGACGCACGAAACAACCAGTGGAACGTTTAAACGATGACTGAACATACAAGCCTTCAGAATTAATCTTGATACCACGCGCTTCACCTCCACCCTCAAGCGAACTTGAACGTGACCAATAATAACCGTCAGAAATATTTTTCAATTCACCACCGCTACGGCATCCTCCATTCGGCATGAACACACATCCTGCAAATTCGTAGGCTTCCCAATTTTCAACAGAAATAGTGTTATCCATAAAGCCAGTACCTTTTTTATTGATATTTGCAAGATACAATGGGTCACCAACTTCCTTTTCGACCCATCCATCAGGAAGAATTATCAAGCCATTAATACCATTCACATTGCCTTTAGCAAATCGTTTTCCTCCCCTATTTGCTTCATCTTGATATCCAATAACATATTTGAAAAAAACGTTTGATATTGCATACCATCCCTCTCCAATTTTGCCACTATTATGACCCCAATCGTAATTGGCGTAATTTGTTCCACCAGCATAGTTGTCATTCAACATAAGTTTTTCACTATTATGGTCAATGTTTGTGTTAAATTTAGGACCATATTTGGGATTATTTGAATCACCGCTTTTCATCTCCCAAGGTTGGGCATATCTGCCCGTGACTCCATCTATGTTTCCAGTTCCCCAGCCGAAGATATCAAATCTGCCAGTCTGTGTATAATTTGCAGACACGTCACCATTCGCCGTGAAACACCTGTCATACTGGTTTTCATGGAAATAAAAATCCTTGTTATCATAAACAAGATTGCCTTGAGCGAAATGCACCTGTTTGCCACTACTATTAACTTTAAATTTTCCGGGAAGCATGCCATTTATCCATTTCCCGCTGCATTCAAAAGGTTCGCCAGTTTTTTGCTTGGAATAGAAAATACCAGCTTCAAACTTTTTCTCGAGATTGTAGAACTTGCCAGAAGAAATCAAAGAATGATTTGTTGAAACGTTTTCTGGCAGGAAAACAACATAATAACAATCTGCTCCGATGGCATCTTCCAACACAGATGCCGGTTCGTCTTTTGCACCATCTTTGACAGCGAACGACACGTCACCGGTTTCTGACACATTGATTTGATTGGCTGTGATACCATTAACAGTAATATCCTTCCCGGGAAAATGCACGAATTTAAGGTTTGCCACGGCGAACTGCGTAAGCAAATCTTCATTATATACGCCAGAAGGAACCATATCGGCTTCAATCATCGCAACCACCTTTTCAGATATGTCTGTCAAAACACCTGTCTGGGAAGCGAAGTCAACTGAAACTTTCCCCGTGAATTCATCACCGTTGAGCGTCTTGTTCACACCTGTCCCGTAATGAACAAAACGAAGCATGTTGTCGCCGCTCGCAGGTGTGCCACTGACTGTGCCACGGAAGGTTGCGTCGTAAGTGTCCTTACCGTCAACCAACGGAAGTTCTCCGAGGTATGCTGAACCCTGGAACTTGCCTTCAACTTTCTTTCCTGAATATACATGCAGAACATCATTTTCATTCCACTTGTACTTTAAGACTTCTGCAACCTGATCAAAGCCACCCTTGGCTCCTCCACCTGTTGTGAATGTAATCTCATTGGTGAAAACCCCACCACCTTGATAATAATTCGCATTAGGTTTCTTGCACTGTGAAAGTCCTAACACCAGTGCCAATACCGAAATGAGTAATCCTAATTTCTTCATTTTCTTAATACATTTAACATTTAACATTCTATTTTTCAAATCCTAAAGATTACCGCCATACAGCGTAATTTTCGCATTTGTCGATGTGGTGCTTACAGCGTAACCTTGGTCGGCGACGAACGATGTCACCTTTGTCTCTGGTGCCAAATAGCACTCTTTGCTTAATTTTTCAGTTTCCATATTTTTAATATTTACTTGATTATGTTATGAATTTATTAATTATCTTACAATCAATTTACCCTGCGAATCAATCTAACACTCAGCCCCCTGCAACGATTAATTGCAACCTGTGTTGTGACATTATCACCCACAGTAACCGCTCTTGCTTCAGCAGCACCTGTACTAGAGCTTGAACGAGACCAGTAATAACATTTGTCATAGGCTTTTATTTCAGTACCTTCTCTATAGCCAGATCCAGGCAAAAACACACACCCTGCAAATTCAAAAGCCTCCCATTCATCAGCAGTCAACTCGCTGATACTCGTTGCATCTCTATCATTTATAGCTTTAAGATATAGCGGATCCGTTGTTACTGTGACTTTCGTCCAACCATCAGGAAGCAGTATCAAACCGAAAACACCATTTACTTTTGCCTTTGCATACCGGTATCCACCCCTTCCTTTATCCTCACCACTACCATTCCAATAACCAATCATATATTTATAATCTGCATTTGATATTGAATACCACCCTACACCTATAATTCCGCTGTTGTGTCCCCAGTCGTATGTTGAATAATTTGTACCCCCTGCATAGCCATCATTAAGCATATATTTTTCATCCGTAGATGAACCACTCGAAATATACGTTGGCCCATATTTTTTCCCACTGGCATTATCCACATCCCAAGGTTGGGCACACTTGCCCTCGACCGCCGTAAGACTTCCTGTCCCCCAACCAAACAGGTCGAATTTGCCGTTTTCACTGTAATAAGATGTGACATCGCCACTTGCCGAGAAGCATCTGTCGTACTGGTTTTTGTGGAAATAGAATTTCTTGTTATCATAGACGAGATTCCCCTGTGAGAACTGCACTTTTACAGTTTTTGACACGCTGAATTTTCCAGGCAGCACTCCGCCTTCCCAAGTCCCCTTGCATTCAAACGGTTGGCCTCCTTCTCCATAATAATATCTGTTGGCAATGAACTGAAAACTCATCTTAAATGATTTCGTCCCCGACAGGTCAATGCCGCTTACCGAAGACGAGAACACATGCTCTCTTCCTTCATTTTCAGGCATGAAAACGGCATAGTATTCTGCAGCCGTGGCAGCACCTCGGAAAGTCATGGTCGCGCCGTCTTTTGTACTGCTAACGGTAAATGAAACATCTCCGGTGTTTGACACGGTAATTTGGTTCGCCGCAATGCCGCTCACGGTGATGTCACCCACTGTGACACCGGTCACAATGTCAGGACTGGGGAAGTCTGTGAATTTAAGCATGGCGACTGAGAACTGCGGTTTCAATCTACATTCGTTGTAAATGCCGCTTTTATTAATCTCGACTTCGCCTACAGCGACAACCTTTTGGGATATTTCTGCCAAAGTGCCTGTCTGAGAGGCGAAGCTCACCGAGGCTGTTCCGTCAGACGCTGTGCTGACGGATGTCCCGAAGTGGATGAAACGGAGGTGTGTGTCGCCTTCAGCAGGTTTCTTTGTTCCGCCATAGAATGTACCTATATAAGTATTTTTGCCTTCTATCAGATCCAATTTCCCCAAGAATTTGGATCCCTTGAAGTTGTCACCATTCATCTTGCCGGAATACACGAAAAGCACGTCGTTGTTTTTCCACATGTACTGCAGTTTGTTTTCCACGGTATTGAACTCTCCCTTGGAGTTGTCGCCGGTGGTGACGGTCAGCGCGTCAGGGAAATCCGCGTTACCGCCGCCATCGAAATTAGGGAAAACAGGTTTCCTGCACTGCACAAGCAGGACACAAGCGGCAAACACCATCACACCTATTAATATATGTTTCATTCTGTTCATTTTTTATTTTTTAAAGTCTTCTTTATT
>JAUNNU010000190.1 GCA_030537295.1 Bacteroidia bacterium | reverse complement strand
AACCCCTGAAACTTTGAAACCCTTAAATCTTTAAATCTCCGATGTTGCGATAATTCACGAGGCCGTCCGTCGGCGACGGATTGGGTTGGTCGCCGTCATAAACGATTCGGGAAGATGTCAGCGTGTCGGGGAACAAATTCCTCAAATAGCGCAGGCCGTCAAAGTATTCCGGGCGGTACGTCTGTCCCGACTTGATTTCATACGCCGAAAAAGTGCTGTCATCCGCCACCGACAGCAGATCGACTTCGTGCTGTTGTTGGTCTCTGTAATAGTACAGATTCGGTGTCTGCAAACGATTATACCGCTCCTTGACAAACTCATTGATGACCATGTTTTCAAACAGATTACCCCGCAGCGGATGGGTGGCCATCTGTTCCACGGAGTGAATGCCTAACAGCCAGCTCGCCAAGCCTGTGTCATAAAAATACAGCTTGGGTGTTTTTACCAAACGCTTCTTTATGTTGGCATGGTACGGACGCAATGGATATATGATGTACGAGGCTTCCAGGACACTCAACCAAAACTGGATAGTGGGCACGCTGACTCCAACCGCCACCGCCAATGCCGAAGCATTACACTCTGTGCCTATTCGTCCCGCACACAGACGCATGAAGGTGTTGAACTGAAAGAGGTCCTTGATCTGTACCAATTGCCTCAAGTCCCTTTCCACGTATGTGGTGTAGTAGTTGCCGAGAATCAAATCCCTTCCAGCCATGTCGTTCACCCATAACGCAGGATAACCGCCCCTCAATATTCTTTCATCTGTTGAGAATTGAGGATAACGCGACAATATCTCATGTGTTGACAGCGGCAAAAGGGTTACAACTGCGGTGCGCCCGGCCATCGATTGGGAGACACGCTCCATAAGGGCGAAATTGGCACTGCCGGTGACGACAAACCGACGGTTGCCGTTGCCACGTATCCGATCCTCGTCAACCAACACCTGAAGATATGAAAAAATATTCGGATACCGCTGGGCTTCATCTATTATCATGCCCTCCTTCCATTTTGTCAAAAAAGCCTTGGGATCCTGCTGAACCTCCAGCAATGTGGAGGCATCCTCCAAATTGACATACGGAAGGTCGGCATAAAGGCTCCGGCACATCGTCGTCTTGCCCGACTGCCGTGGACCAATCATTGTCACGACAGAAAAATAATTGAAAACCCTGTCAATGTTCGTGCATAAGTCTCTGACTATAAATTGATTGTTCATTGTTATGACAAATTTAAAGTTTAACTTTAAAATTGATTTCAAGCTGCAAAAATACCATTTTTCCCCCAATAAGCGCAAATAAATTTAAAAATATTTGAAACCTCTGAAACCCCTGAAACCTTGAAACTTTGAAACCCCTGAAACTATGAAACCTTGAAACCTTTGAATCTACCCCATCATACCGACTGACAGAAACTCGAAGTAATTGTCGGGAGTGATTGTATGTAACGTTGCGTTAGGGTAGGCGGCGAGGAAGGCGTCCTGCTTGGAGGATTTCTTCCTTGGATTCCACTTGAACTCGTAGGCCGAGATTATTCCGTCACGCTCCTCTATGCAGTCGATCTCCTTTTGGGTTGTGGTGCGCCAGAAATACAGTGAGGTGTTGCCATGCAGTAAGTCCTGTCTTTTCCTCAGTTCGCCGATCATCCAGTTCTCCCAAAGTGCGCCCGTGTCGGGTCTGACATCTATCGGGGCGAAATTATGTATGACGGCGTTACGGATGCCGTTGTCATAGAAATATACTTTCTTAGCGAATTTGAGTTCGTTGCGCATGTTTCTGCTGAAGGAGCCGACTCTGAATATCACGAATGCTTTTTCCAATATCGATATGTATCTTTCCACCGTCTCGGCGTCCAACTGTAGCATGTTGCCCAATTCGTTATACGAGACTTCTGAGCCGATTTGGTAAGCGAGAGCCTGCAGCAATTTGGTCAGCTTGTCGGTTTTCTTGATGCCGCCCCATTCGAGCACGTCTTTGTATAAGTAGCTGTCGGTCAGTGCGTCAAGCCGCCGTTGCTCGTCGCCCGGGTGCGTCACTATATCGGGGTACGAGCCGTAAAGCAGGCGCAAGGGAAGGTTCCCTATCTCATCCATCATGTCGGTGTGGCTCGCCAATTCGCCAAACGACAGCGGATAGAGGCGGTACTCCCATTTCCTGCCTGTGAGAGGCTCGTTTATCTTTTGCGACAAGTCGAAAGAGCTGCTGCCGGTGAGGATGAGCTGCACTTGTGGGAAGTTGTCGGTGATGAGTTTCATCTTAAGGCCGACATCCTCAATCCGTTGCGCCTCATCGACGACCACTATCTTGTGGCTGCCGATGATGGATCGCAGGGTGCCCAAGGAAACCCTGATGAACATCTCCCTGACCTGCGGGAGGTCGGCGTTCAGCCAAAGGGCATCTTGCTGCGTGGCGAACAGCTGCTTCAGGAGGGTCGTCTTGCCCGTCTGTCTGGCTCCCATGATGCAGATTGCCTTGCCCGAAAAGAGGTCTTTCTGGATGTGTGTCTCTAAAAATCGCTGAATCATAGTCAAAATTCTTGTAACAAAACTTATAACGTAAAAAAATCCGCCGCAAAAATACAAAAATAAATGATGCCCGCAATCAAAATCGGCAAATTACATCAATTTCTCCGAATGGAATCGTCAAAATCAATTAAATTTACCGATTTACAATCTTTTAACCCCTGAAACCTTGAAACCCC
>JAUNNU010000189.1 GCA_030537295.1 Bacteroidia bacterium | reverse complement strand
GACCTTTTCCGTTCTGGCAGGTACACACTGGAGACGCAGAATATCCCGCTACTCAAAAAAGCGATGAACCGAGCGACAGGCGACGAAACACCGTTCCATTGCGAGGTTTATTTCATTAATAAAACCGAACAAATGGGAATCAATTGGGGTACCGACAGCAAGGTGCTGTACACCGATCCCGTGTATGACTACCCATTTGCGGTTGGAGCATCCGGACAGATGAGCCTGAAAGTTGCCGATTCCCGCAAGTTGTTGCTTAAACTGGTTGGTACTGCTTCTTCGCTTTCACAGACAACGCTAGTATCCTATTTCAGAGCGCCCATGATGACGAAGATAAAGGCATATCTTCCTAACGTGCTGTCCGATAAACAGATATCCATTTTGGATATTGATAAGCACATGGATGTCTTCTCGGAAGATCTTCACGAAAAACTTGCGGCGGACTTTTCGGAATATGGCATTGAAATCACAAATTTCTGGATTAATGCTTTTGTAAAACCCGAAAATGATCCGAATTATCGGAAGCTGTTTGAGATTCGCGCAGGCGGAATCACGATTGCCGGTGATCGGCTCCAGCAGCAGCGGGATTTAATCCAGCAGGAAACCAAAATGAGAAAGCAGGAGATGGAAGCCGAAACAAAGGCAAAAGCCAGAGCGGTGCAAGGCTATACATATCAGCAGGAACGTGCCTATGATGTTGCAGAACGTATCGCATCGAATGAGGCGGTCGGCGGAATGTCGAATCTTGGTGTTGGACTTGGTGTTATGGGCGGCATTGCTGCCGGTGTTGGGCCAACAATGGCAGGAATAGCGACGCAGGCGCTTGACCCAATTATGCCTCAGCCGCAGGGACAACAGTCATTTGGAGCGCCTCCCATGCTTGGGCTGAAGGATGAAGAGATTCCCCCTGTATCGCCTACTCCCAAAGCAGAATCCGTTGAAGAACTTGAAGTTCGTATCAGAAAACTGGAGCTTCTAAAAGGTAAGATTCCGGACGAAGTGTACAATGCAAAAATGAATGAAATTCTCAGCTCAATTTAATGTGGGAGGATAGAAGAGATGAAAAAATACATAAAAGAGTTTGCGTTTTCTGTCGTTTTACTTGTCTTATTCAATGTAATTGCATTTGTTGTGCCATTTGTCCATTCCAAGAATTTTTGGATTTCCTACGCCTTTGGACTGGTTGCCATACTTCTTTTCATAGGGAGTTGCTTATACTGCGACAAAGCAAACAAGGAGCTTCGTAGCAAGTTTTACAGTTGGCCGATCGTCAGAGTTACATTCATTTATGGCATAGTCCAGATAATCGTCAGTATTCTTGGAATGGCAATTCCCGGTATTCCAAGTTGGATTTTCGTTTTGCTCGATGTGATTATGCTTTGTATTGCCGCCATCGGCTTGATTGCCGTTGATAGTGCAAAAGATATTATTGAATCTATTGACAGAAAAGTTCAGGGAAAAGTGATCTATATCCGCTCATTGGTCGCTGATGTTGAAGGTATGATCGACAATGCGGATGATGCTCAACTGCGGAAGAAGCTGAAGGAACTTGCAGAAGCAATTCAGTATAGCGATCCTATGAGCAGTGAGCAGTTGTATCCGTTGGAAAGTAAAATCACCGCTCAATGTGCTGAACTAAGCGAAATGGTTGAAAACCACGAAAACGAAAATGCAGTGAGTCGTTGTGACAGTATTCTCAAACTGATGACAGAGAGAAATCGTAAATGTGCGCTTCTAAAGTAGGGAGAGGTTTATGAAAGCATTGCAATGCGAATTTTGCGGCGGGAAGCTAATAGCGAAAGCAGGAGATACCTTTGAGTGTGTCTCCTGCGGGATGCTCTATGAAAAGAGCCGTGTCCAGGAAATGATTCAGCAAGTTACTGGAACGGTCAAAGTCGAGGGCGTAGCTACTGTAGATTCGCTTATAAAGCGAGGCTATTTACTACTGGAAGAATGCGCGTGGTCTGGAGCAGAAGAACTATTTGACAGAGCCTTGGATATTGATCCAGAGAACGCATCTGCATATGTAGGCTTTGTTCTGTGTGGAGCTGCATTGTCGAATGTAGATGACCTCAAGCAGTACGATGGTGATCTGTTGTCTGATCCAAATTGGCAGATGGCAAAACGATTTGCGAAAGGAATCCTTTCTACCGATCTAAAGGCTATTGAGCACAAATGGCAGTTATATCAACCTATAGCCGAACAAAAAAGGCAGGAAACAGAACGCAAACGGCAGGAAGAACATAAAAGGAAGCTCAAAGAAGAGCAAAAGAAACGCGAAGAGGAGCAAAAGCTGCAGGAAGAAAACCGTAGGCTTGCCGAAGAAGAAAAAAGGCAAAAACAGGCTGAAGAGGCGCGGATTCGGGATGAGAAATGGAAAGAAGATGCCCAAAAACAGCGGCAACATGAAGAAATGCTTATTGAAAAGCTAAAACTGTACCGGAGGAAAGAATCATGGAGGATTGCCGTCGTAAGTGTCGGATTCTTAATTCCTATGGTCATATTTTGGCTTATACAAGGAAAACAAAACGACTATAATCTCGTGGACTTTATTGTTCCTATAGTGTTTTTGTTACTGTCGTGGGTGTTATTGTTTTTCTCAAACAATAGATTTGTCCATGAGCATGTAGTTGCTGGTTGGATTGCTCTATTCTTGGAAATAGCGTTTTTGAGTTCATCTATAATGACCGTGGTCGAGGCATTCCTTGGTTTTGGTGATCG
>JAUNNU010000081.1 GCA_030537295.1 Bacteroidia bacterium | reverse complement strand
AAAAGTAAAAAAAAAATCAAAACGATTGCAATATTTTTCCTACTTTTGCATTTTTGAAAAAATGGGAACACTTAACAATAAGATACGGTTCGGAGTGATGGTTGACAGTCTTGACATACAACGATGGCAAGCTGAAACCATTAAGTTGTTGGTTGACAACGGAATCGAGCTTTCTCTTGTCATCATGAACAATGACAGCGAGCCGAAACGGATTCCATTTTTTGAAAAAATCAGACATTATCCTTATCGGAGAATCGTATTCAGATTCTGGAACAGATACTTTTTCAAGCCAGCATGCAAGACCGTCACGAAATTTGAATTTCCAGAAGAAACGCCAGTAATCAGTTGTAAACCAATAATGAAAGGTATTTCCACGTACTTTTCCGAGACCGACATTGAGGAAATCAAAAAATACGATTTGGATTTCATTTTGAGGTTCGGTTTCGACATCGTGCGGGGCGATGTTTTGAATTGCGCCAAACACGGAATCTGGTCGTATCATCATGACGATGAACGAGTTGTGCGTGGCGGCCCGCCTGGATTCTGGGAGTTCATGCGCGGCATCCCGGAAAACGGCGTAATACTTCAACGACTCACCGACAGCCTCGACAAAGGCTTGATAATCAAACGGATGAAGTTCAGCACCACGATGCATTCCTATAAAGAACATCTCAACAGGCTGTTTTTCGAGTCGGAAGTGCTCCCATTACAGGTTTGTAACGAATTGATTGTCAACAGCGAGTTTCATCCACAACCTTCAAATTCAAAAGCACCGATAATCCATCCGCCTGTCAACATCCAGATGCTGAAATATTTCTGGCTTAGTCTTTGGAGAAGGCTGAAATTCCACGTCAATTTTCTTTTCAGGCAGGAAGACTGGAACGTCGGGTACTGCATGATGCCGATTGAAAATTTCGTCAACCACAAGAACAAAGAACTCATTGACATTCATTGGTTTACTCCAAAAAAATCAGAATATTTCGCCGATCCTTTCGTCATCACGACAAAGAAAGACACATACATTTTCTTTGAATGGTTTTCAAACAAGAACGGAAAGTCTGACCTCGCCGTCGCGAAAAAATCGGAGAATTTTGAAAAATATCACATCATCTCTGATTTCGAGAAGCATCGCTCCTACCCTTTCGTCTTTGAAAACGAAAACATAATTTATTGTGTTCCAGAGGCTTACAAAACAAACAAGGTCTCACTTTACAGGTTCAATGAAGAAAACCTCAAGTTGGAGTTTGACTGCGACCTGCTTGAAAACGTTTCTTTTACCGACCCGACGTTGTACCAGAAAAACGGGAAATGGTTTCTTTTTGTGACTCCGCAGAAAAACTCGCACACACACCTATTAATATATGTCGCCGACAGCCTCCGCGGGCCGTACAAGGCGCATCCCGGCAATCCAGTGAAAGTTGACTGCTCAAATTCCCGACCTGCCGGTAAAATATTGAATCTCAATGGTGTTGAGATACGACCAGCGCAAAATAGCACCGAGCACTACGGACAATCAATTACTTTAAATAAGATTACCGAATTATCTGAAAATCAATTTGATGAAGAGATGATTTCGGAAATCCGGCCACTCGGGAACACACGATACAATAAAGGAATCCATACCATCAACGGGAATGAGACGATTACGGTGATTGACGCAAAACGTTTTATCTTTACGCTGCGTGGATTTTTTCAGCAACTGAAAGTGAAACTTAAAAAATCGTAAAGCAATGATTAAGAAGATTTTCGGCACTTTTGGAACGCGTGTGATGAATGCGATTTGCGGCATGGTGACGCTTTGGTTTGCCTCGCATTATCTCGGAGCCGAGGCTTGGGGAATCGGCGGTGTCGTGCTGCTCGACGTGTCGCTGCTTCTTGTCGGAGTGGAGCTTCTCGCCGGCAGCGGACTCATCTATTTCACGCCAAGGAAATCTTACCGCACCCTGATGAAAATCTCGTATCTGTGGACCACGATAATCGTCGCTTTTTACGCTTTGATAATAAAACTCGCGACATTTATCCCCGACAGCGTGACTTCATTATTCCTGAAATTCGCCGGTGAAGAATCCGAGCTGATTCCACACGGATATGAAGCAATAACCTTGGTTTTGGTGTTCATCTACAGCCTTCATAACTTCAACCTCACCACCTTGCTCGGCAAAGAACGCGTCGGAACGAATAACATATTGTTTATCATACAGTTCATGACACAGATGAGTTCGATGCTCGTCTATATTTTCATTTTTGACCTAAGAGATGAACGCGCCTTCATTTACTCATTGCTGACCGGCTATGTCATTGGTTATCTGTGTGGTTTGACGCAAACATGGAGATACATCATCAACGACGACAGCAACGACAGCTTCTTGCGGACAGCAAAGGAGATGTTCAATTTCGGGAGCATCATACAGCTTTCCACTTTGGTGTCGTTGCTCAACAGACGGTTGAGTTTCTTCATTATCAAAGGCTTTTGGGGCGATGCACATGTCGGGGTTTACAATTCAGCGTCACAAGTCGCAGAGGCTCCAAAACTCATCGGGCAGAGCATCGCAATGGTGCAGTTTTCAAAGATCAGCAATCTGACTGACAACAAGTTAGCGGCAAGAATCACGGTGCAGCTGCTGAAGACGGCCGCGAGCCTGACCGCGATATGCATCCTTGCGCTATGCGTTATACCCACAAGCATCTATTCGTGGATCTTTTCAGCCGAATTCGCCGCCATGAAATCCGTCATGGTCGCTCTCGCACCCGGCATCGTCTTCATGGCCACAGACATGGTTTTCAGCCATTATTTCTCAGGCCTTGACATGCCGAGACACAACCTTTACGGCGCATTGGTCGGACTCGCCGTGACGATACCGACACTTTATCTCCTTACCCCGACCTTCGGAATGATCGGAGCCGGCATCTCAATGTCGCTGACAAATTTGGCCGTGATAATCTACAAATGGGTCATCTTCAAAAAAATCAACAAAATCTCCTCAACGGAATTACTAATCACAAAAAATGATTTCATCTCATTGAAAAACAACCTGTTGGATGTCTTTAAAAACTTAAAAAAAACAAATCAAAAATAAAAAACAACGACAAAAACATTTTCAACAGATATAAAATCACATTTCTATGGATATGGAACCGCTATGCGGTTCTTTCGTTTTCGGTCCATAATCTTTTTATCTTTTCGCTGCCATTTTCAACAAAAATCACTATCTTTGCACAAATTTTTTAAATGATGGCAGACGAACGTTTAGAAGACAACAATTTGGATAATAACGAATTAGACTTTTCAGCACCGGTTGCGGCTGACTATAACGATGATTCAATTCAACATCTTTCGTGGAACGAACATATCAGGATGCGCCTCGGCATGTACATCGGCAAGGCTGGCGACGGCTCGGCGCACGACGACGGCATTTACATCCTTTTGAAGGAAATTGTTGACAACTGCATCGACGAGTTCGTGATGGGTTTCGGGAAGTCAATCGAGATTGACATCAACGACGGCAAGGTCCACGTGCGCGACTACGGACGCGGCATCCCGTTGGCATCGTTGAAAGACTGCATGGGTCAGATCAACACCGGCGGCAAATACGACGGCGGCGCATTCAAGAAGTCGGTCGGACTCAACGGTGTCGGTGCGAAAGCCACCAACGCCGCGTCATCATATTTCAGGGCGCAGTCGTTCCGCGACGGCAAGACGAAAATCGTGGAGTTCTCCAAAGGCGAGCTTCTCAACGAGTCAGGATTTGAAGACACAGACCAGAAAAACGGCACCGACATCACCTTCGTCCCCGACAGCGAACTGTTCGGCAACTACCATTACCTCATGGAATACGTCGATGAGATGGTCTGGAATTACGCTTTCCTCAACAGCGGCCTGTCGCTGATTCTCAACGGTCAGAAATATCAGGCGAAGAACGGCCTCCTCGACCTCCTTGAACGCAAAATTGGAAAGACCGACACCTGCGTCTATCCGATAATCCACATCAAAGAAGGATTCTTTGAATGCGCCTTCACGCATTCCAACATCACCTCAAACGAGGAATATTTCTCGTTCGCCAACGGACAGTACAACCCGCTCGGAGGCACGCATCTCAACGTCTTCCGCGAGGCTATCGCACGCACTATCAAAGACTTCTATAATAAAGAATACGAGACTTCCGACATCCGCAGCTCGTTCATCGCAGCCATCTCGATAAAAGTTGACAACCCCGAATTTGAAGGCCAGACGAAAACGAAGTTCTCGTCGAACTACATGGACAAGGACAACGAGACGACCATCAGGGCATATATCACCGACATCATCAAGCGGCATTTCGACAAGTTCCTGCATATAAACAGCGACGTGGCGGAGGCTTTGATGCGCAAGATCATCCAGAACGAGAAAGAGCGCAAAGGCATGGCGAACATCAAGAAACTCGCCCGCGAAAGCGCGAAGAAGGTGAGCCTCAACAACCGCAAGCTGCGCGACTGCCGCGTGCATTACAACACCAACTCCGAGAATCGTTTAGAATCGACGTTGTTCATCACCGAGGGCGACTCCGCATCCGGAAGCATCACCAAGAGCCGCGACGCGCAGACACAGGCCGTGTTCTCGTTGCGCGGCAAACCGCTCAACAGCTACGGCCTCACAAAGAAAATCGTTTACGAAAACGAAGAGTTCAACCTGCTGCAAGCCGCGCTTAACATCGACGAAAGCATTGAAAATCTGAGATATAACAACATCGTGATAGCCACCGATGCCGATGTCGATGGGATGCATATCCGACTGCTTTTACTGACATTTTTCCTTCAGTTCTACCCCGATGTGGTGCGAGGCGGTCACGTTTACATCTTGCAGACACCGCTTTTCCGCGTCCGCAACAAGAAACAGACCGTATATTGCTATTCCGACGAGGAACGCATCAATGCGATAAAATCGTTGGGGGCGCATCCAGAGATAACGCGATTCAAAGGTCTCGGCGAGATTTCGCCCGACGAGTTCAGCTATTTCATCGGGCCTAACATGAGGTTGGAACCTATCATCCTGCGCCACGACATGACGATTCCGGAGCTGCTAAAATATTACATGGGCAAGAACACCGAGCAGCGTCAGCGTTTCATCATCGACAACCTGAGGATTGAAGACGACACGAACATTGACAAAATCGAGGGATAAGATGTATTTTTTCACATCAAAACGTTGATTATCTGACAATTGAACTTGATTTTTCAAAAATCATCAAAAATCAATCATCATTTTATGATGAAATTGAAAAAATGTATTTCATCACACATGAGAGGAACGTTTATTCAGTTTATGACAAGTTTTTCGCCCTTTGGCTGAAACGGGGAAAGATGATATAGAAATTACGGAATAAAAACTGTAACAACCTTAAAATCACATTACGGATTTTAAGGAAACATTGTTTCGATTATCATCTTTTTCAAGTATGTCGCCTGATTTCGCCATGAAAATTTCCAGCCGCCTGTGGGCGGCGTTTTTGCCGCTCCGCTGTCACTTCTGCGCAATCTCGCCAGTCTGCGCGTCGCCCGCTGACTTGGATCATTTTCTGTGGGCAAGGACAGGCCGAACCGAACGCCCATAGTAGCGGTGACTGCTTCGTATGCGCACATCGCTGGAATGGAAGTACAAGTAGTAAGCGTTACTCGGGTAGTCGGTGTTGAGCGAACTCGACCAGTAGCCGCCGTATGAGCCTGCGACGTTGAGGTTGCCATCGTTGTAGTAGCCGGCGGCAGGCAGGAAAATGCTGCTGCCGTTGGGACCCGTGACGCAGTAGCCGTTCTTTCCGCCCTGTTTCGTCCATGTCCATGTGCAGTTATCCTCCAACTCTCGCAGTTCGGCTTCTGTCGGCATCCGCCAGCCACCGCCACAGTTCACGTGGGCAGCGTCGTCGGACAGCTCAAGAACCGTCTTGTTGTCAACGGTACCGTAACTCAATACCGTATTGTACTTCGTGAGGTTGTCATAACTGCCGTTGCACCACCTGTAAGTACTCCAGCTGTACGTGTTCTTGGTCTCTGTCTCGCCCCAGGCGTAGTAGTCGCCGTAGTCTTCGGGCGAGTCTGCGCCTACGTTGCACATAGCCCACAGCGTGCCGCTCGGCAAACCGAGGTCAACGTACTCGTGGCCACCGAGTGTGGTGAAGCCATTCTCGGCTCCGAAACTGGTGCCAGCGGCATTCTTGGCGTATGCACGCACATAATACTTCGTGTCGGGTTCAAGACCTGTAATTTCCGATGTGAACTTGCCGACACCGTCACCGTCAACCGTGCAGTTGTCAGACGGTGTCGGATTGGGTTCTGTACTCCAGCATACGCCGCGTTCGGTCACCGCCCAGCCGTTCTCGCTCTTCACCTCGCCGCCACACACGGCAGTGGTCTGTGTAATCTCAGTCACATCATTCGTCGTCACGGTCGCCACAGTCTGCGTCCCGCCGCCGTTCAGATTGTCATCATCCTTCTTGCACGACACGCACAGCACCATCGCCATGCACAAAATCACTAATGTTTTTAACTGTCTTTTCATCTTTTAAATCCCTTAATCCGTGTCGGGTACAACTTTTGGGTTATTAACTTATTTTATTTTTTTCAAGCCGCAAATGTATAAAATTTTCTTCATAAACCACACCAGCACACCATATTATTTTGTATAATATCTTTATACACTTTCCTTGAGTTATTCTTCTCTCGAAAATTGCGCGGATTGACGCCGATGTATTATGATTTCCAGCCACTTCCCAACTTTATGAACTTTATAACTTTCAAACTTTTCAGACTAAAAATCCTCTTCCGTCAGAAACGTCCGCAGATGGATGTGCGTTATCCCGTCGAAATCGCTTTTCGTGAGAAGCGGGTTCATCGAGATCACGTATTTCGGATAGTTGTCCTTTATGGAGCCGAGGTTGCCAAACTCACGCTTGCGGGTCTCGTCCGCCGCAATAAGATACGAGGCCTGCACATAAATAAGTTTCCCGTTCGGCTTTGAACATACAAAGTCAATTTCCCCAGACGGCAGCTTGCCGACCTTCACCGTGTATCCGAGTCTCACAAGCTGCTGGAACACAATATTTTCTATGACTTTCTCAATGTCGTTTTCCCGCGTTCCGCCAGCCAGCGTGTTGCGCAGTCCGTGGTCTTCAAAATAAAATTTGTCGTTGTTTTCAAAAAGACGCTTTCCGTGAATGTCAAATCTGTTCACCTTGTGAATCATATACGCCTCGCAAAGATATGAGATATAATTCATTATCACTGTTGAAGTTACGGATTCTTTCTGCGATTTCATGAATTTCGAGATGCTGTTTGCCGACACAAGCTGCCCCGTGTTGTCGGCTAAAAAACGTACCAAATTCTCCAGAAACTGAACGTTTCTGATTTCATGACGCATTATCACATCTTTGAGCAATACAGTGTTGTAAATATCTGAATGATATTCTCTTACATCATCTTCCTCAAGCCCCATCTTCACAAGTCCCGGAAGTCCGCCGTATTTCATGTATTTTGCAAGTGAGTCTTCACTGTCTTGGAGTTTATGAAATTGTAAAAATTCGAGATAACTCAACGGCTGAATGTAAATTTCCTTATACCTTCCTCCGATTAATGTTGTCAGATCGGAACTCAACATCTTGGCGTTGCTGCCGGTTATTATTATGTCAGTGTTTTCTTCCGTGCGGTAACTTCTGACGCTGCGCTCAAAGCCATCAATGTCTTGAACCTCATCGATGAAAATGAAATTATGCTTGCTTTTATCGAACCGTTCTTCAATAAAATCGTTTAAATCATTGTAATTCTTTATGTTATCAAATTCACGTTTCTCCTTGTCAATGAAAATGACATTATTTCTATCATCCGACGCTTTCATGTCGCGAACCATTTTCAGCATACAGCTCTTCCCTACTCTGCGTTGCCCGACAAGAACTATAATTGTCTCTTTACCAATGTATTTCTCAATTTTATCGAGATAAGACTGTCTGATAATTTCACCCATATTTCTTTTATACTTTAAATTTTTCGCAAAAATACAAAATATTTCTTTTATACTTTAAATTTTTACGAAATTTTAAAATATTTCCTTTATAAAGAAATTTTTCAGGTCAAATCACCAGTTCGGATCATATTCAAATCCAAAGGGATAATCGTCCGTTATTCTTTTCCTCGTGACTTGATTCAGCTTGTTGAACTGACTTCGTTGGAAACGTGCCGAGAAAAGCCCGACTCCGTTCTTGATATTCGAGTACGCCGGAGGCTGCTGGAACGAAATGTCAGAATTGTTGGCGACGATATATTCATACAGGTTCTGCCCCATGCCCGTAATCCTGAACTCGAACTTCTCAACGAAACGCCTCACACCCGCCGGACTGTTGTTCACGAGATATTCGTCTTTTCCAAATATCTCGAACAACTTCTCTGGAGAAAAAACGACCTTGTAGTTATGCGTCCGCGAATTGTACATCTCACCCGACTCGCCACTTTTCAAATCAAACAGAATCTCCCTTTCGACCGTGTCAGTCGCACCGGGCATCAACTCCTTGTAATGGAAAATGCCATTCACATTTAGATACGCCGCAACACTTTGATAATTAGTTGATTGGTCCGGCACTTCCCATTTCAGCGAATCTCTTTTCTTTGTCCATGAAACAGACTGCTCATGCTCCGGAAAAATAAACTTATGCGTATTTATCGTTTTAATCGTTGACTCTATCACCTCCCCATCGTTCCTGACGATGACGAGTTTGTAATCATTTCCCGGAAAAAACTTGTTCGTAGTGTAATAATAAACCTGTCGGCGGCCGCTGTAAAACAACGAGTTGGCATCGTATGGAATCCATTTTGAAACCGTGTCCAAATGAATCGAATCATTTGTTTTTAATCTCACAAGACTGACGGCAATTTCATCATATTTATAGTTACAAGTTTCGTAATCTTGCGCCAAGACCGAAGCGTCGCCGGTAAATGTCTTCGTTATCTTGAAAAAATTCGTGTCCGCATCTGTGTCAATTACAGAATAGACAACAGTCTTCGGACCAGAATCACTAAAAAGGTCAACTTTTGTATTGCACGAAAACAATACAAACACGCACAAAATCAAAAACAATCTTCTCATTTCAGGTTAATTTTTACATGATTTTTCAAAATCGGTTAATTTCACGAATGCTTTCCCGACATTTTTTGAAATGTCGCTCGCTATCAGCGACTCCATCCCGTTTTCGGAGGCTGCGATGTCGCCCGCCAAACCGTGGAGATAGACGCCGAGCAACGCCGCCTCTTCGGGCGTATATCGTTGAGCCACAAGCGACAAGACGATTCCTGTCAGGACATCGCCGCTTCCGGCGGTCGCCATTCCGGGATTGCCGGTAGTGTTGAAGAAACACACTCCGGTCGGGAAAGTGACGGCGGTGTTCGCGCCTTTAAGCACGATTATCAAGTTGTACTTGCGCGACATTTCCCGCTGAAGCTCAAGACGTTGCAGCGAGTTTTCCGTTTTCCCGAACAGCCGTTCAAACTCTTTCGGGTGAGGTGTCATTATCGTTCTTTCCGGCAGGAACGCGAGCCACGTCTTGTTTTCCGAGATGATGTTCAAGGCATCGGCGTCAAGTACGAGCGGCACTTTTGCTTCCTGAATCAGGCGTTTCAAAGCGTTTGCCGTTTCGGGGCGTTTCCCAAGTCCCGGCCCCGCTCCTATCGCCGTATAGCTAAACAAATCAGGGAGTTGCGAGAAACAATTTTCAGATTCATCAACGCTCATCATCGCTTCCGGAAGATAAACCTGCAACGGAAGCGTCGCCGACTTCGGCAGATGTGCGGTCAGCAGTCCGACACCGCTTCTCAGGCACGACTCCGCCGCCAGCAACGCGGCTCCGGTCTTTCCAGTCGAGCCGGCGATAAGCAGCGCGTGACCGTAAGTGCCTTTGTGTGAATGTTTTCCGCGACAGCGAACTATCGGCCTCACGACTTCGCTTTCCGTAAGGAAATTGACGCTTTCCACTTTTTCGACGTAATCGGGATGAATCTTTATGTCAAGGGCTTCCCAATTTCCAACAAAAGGCTCGTTTTCAGGCAGCAGAAACGCCAATTTCGGGAACTGGAACGACAAGGTGTAATCCGGTCGGAATGTGTATTTAGATGTCGCGAAACCGTCGCCGTTCAAGCCGGAAGCAATGTCAATCGCAATCCTAATCGCCTGATTATTATTGAGATACTCGACCATCTCCGCGGCAAGCCCTTCAAGCTGACGTGTCAATCCAGAGCCGAACATCGCATCAATGACGACATCGGAATCCGCTATTTCCGGGAAGTCATTTTTTGAAAAAACGTCACGGATAACCGATGAATCAAGAGCTTTCAACCTTTCATGATTGACTTGGCAGTCGTGGCTCATTTTTTCGCCGACATGGACGAGAAACACTTCGACATCATAATGTTTCTGGCAAAAAAGTCGTCCCAGCACGAAGCCGTCGCCGCCGTTGTTGCCCATTCCGCAGAAAATCTTCACGCATTTCCCTGTTTGACGATTCAGCTTGTTTTCAATCCAGTTGAAAGCGGTCGTTGCTGCGCGTTCCATCAAATCGACAGACGTAATCGGTTCATTTTCAATGGTGTAGGCATCCGCAGAGCGGGCGTTGTTTATTGTCGGTATCTTCATAACTCAAAATTTTGCAAATTTAAACAAATTATCAAATATCCTTTCTCATTTCTCACTTCTTTTTCGTAATTTTGCGCCCATGAAAAAGACAAAGAAACAACCCGAAATAATTGAAGACGTCACGATTATCGATGCCGGCGCGGAAGGCATGAGCATCGCGAAACCTGACGAGAAAGTGGTGTTCATCCCATTCGGAGCACCTGGCGACATCGTTGACTTACAAGTGTTTAAAAAGAAATCAAACTGCTTCGACGGCAAGATTCTGAATATCAAGAAACCGTCCGACAAACGTGTTGAGCCGGTATGCCAGCATTTCGGTCTCTGCGGCGGATGCAAGTGGCAACATCTTGACTATCAATGGCAATTGTTTTACAAGCAGAAACAAGTCAAAGACAACTTCGACCGCATCGCCAAAATCGAATATCCTGAAATCAGCCCGATTCTCGGCTGCGAGAAGCAGTTTTTCTACCGTAATAAGCTCGAATACAGCTTCTCGAACCGCAAATGGCTCACCGACGGCGCACCCGTCGGCACCTACAGCGAAGAGGACTGCAAGGGCTTCGGCTATCATCTCCCGAACCTGTTTGACCGCGTCATCGACATCGAGCATTGCTATCTGCAAGCCGACCCGTCGAACGACATCCGCTTGTTTATCAAGGACTTCACGATGAAACACAAGCTGTCGTACCACAACGTCCGCGCACATGAAGGCACGATGCGCAACGTGGTGATCCGCTGCAACGGCAAGGGTGAGTTCATGGTCATCATCGTCATCAACGAGGAAAACGGCATCGTCCGCAACGAACTGATACCGGCTCTGTCAGCGAAATTCCCGCAAATCGTCTCATTGATGCTCGTCATCAACCCGAAGTTCAACGACATGATTTCTGATTTACCGTTCGAGTGTCTGAAAGGCGAGCCGTATCTCATCGAGACGATGCAGTCGCCGCGACCTGGCTTTGACGATTTAAAATTCCGTGTCGGGCCGGTTTCGTTTTTCCAAACCAATGTGTATCAGGCGGAAAGGCTTTACAAGGCGGCCTTCGACCTCGCCGACGTTAAAGGCGACGAGCTGATGTACGACCTCTACACTGGGACAGGCACCATCGCACTTTATTTCTCGCGTTTCGTGAAGAAAGTCGTTGGCATTGAATATGTTGATGAAGCCATCGAAGACGCAAAGATCAACGAGAGTTTCAACAACATCGGCAACGCCGAGTTCTTCGCCGGCGACATGGCGAAAGTGCTGACCGACGAGTTCATCGCCGAACACGGCAAGCCCGACTTCATCGTCACCGACCCGCCACGCGCGGGAATGGCCGACAAAGTCATCGAACAGCTGAAAAAGATTAAGGCAAGGAAAATCGTTTACGTCAGCTGCAACCCCGCCACGCAAGCCCGCGACCTGCAACTTTTAGACGAACTCTATTCCGTCAGGGCGGTGCAGCCTGTCGATATGTTCCCGCACACGCAACACGTTGAGAATGTGGTGTTGTTAGAGTTGAGAGCGGGGTGCCAAACCATGAAGAAGTAACGACAAGCCGGGAGACAATCTACACGCAAATGATTGATGCGTGTTACAATTTTCTGACGGTGGCAAGAACATAATCCGGGAATTGGCCAAAATCCCCGGCGTAAAATATTTGAGAGCCGAAACGCAGTCAAGGCTTCATTTCCAGAACATCCAAAACTTCCGAAAACTCACTGATTTTCACAACATTCGGGTGTTCGTAAGTCTCAACAACCTCATGCCGCCACGTCGTGTGAAACGGGATGTGGATTCCGTAGCCGCCCATCTTCAAGACCGGACTTATATCCGACTTGAACGAGTTCCCGATCATCAGAAACTCTTCAGGTTTCACATTTTCATCTTTGCAAAGTTGCTGATATTCAGCGAGTCCTTTGTTTGAGACTATCACCACCTTATCGAAATATCCGCCAAGCCCCGACCTCTTGACCTTGTTTTCCTGATCGAGCATATCGCCTTTTGTGAGGAGTATTATGCGGTAACGCTGCGAGTCGCGCATGACCTGCAATGTCTCGGCGACGCCTTTCAGCGGCGGCACGGGTATTGAAAGCAACGACTTCACCGTTGTGATGATCTTTTGCAGTTTGCGGCCATCTATCTTATAATCAGAGATTTTCAGCGCGGCCTCCATCATCGAGATGCAGACTGCCTTGCCGCCGTAGCCGAGGACCGGCATATTCGCCGACTCAACCTCAAACAGTTTCTCCGAAAGCTCCGCCGCCGGTCCGTATTCCTTCAGCGTCTCGGTGAAAACATCCTCCGCTCGGTCGTAATAAGTCTGGTTGTCCCAAAGAGTGTCGTCGGCATCGACGGCGATAAGTTTTATTTTCTTCAATTCCATCTTTTTCAAAAAACAAAAAAGTTTGTATATATTTAACTTTCAATAATTTAAACAAAACAAATCATCATTGCGCAATATTTGCCATACAATTAAATTTGCATTGCAAAGATAATCATTTCAGCTTTTGACACAATCTTTTTTGATAACATTGTTTGCATGTCAATTAGTTTAGCGTCAGGCAGCGCAAAGTTGAATGTTTGTCATTTGATTTTGTCCCATCAACATGAAAAAACATGCGTCATGGAGTCCAGACGCATTGTCATGAAGCGGCTGAACATCAATCTTTTGAAAAAATCTCCAGATACTCCTTGGTTTCCGGTGTTTCCAAGACCTCAACATCCGTTGTCAACTTAAAGACATAAACAAGCTCCTTTTCGAGCTTCGTCTCTCTTATGTATTGCCTCTTCAGTTTCGGATGGGCATCTGAAAGTCCCAACGTTTCCTGAAGTTTCCGCTTCAGAGTCTTCTCCGGTGTCTCACCGAAAGCGACATGCCACCAGTATTTTTCGGTTCTATCACCGCTGCTGACATGCAGATGTATTGACGGGTGCAGAATCTTGTTTCCTTTATGGAGATCGAGGTACAATGCACGCCCGACAATTATGCCGCGGTCGTTCACGAGAGGCAGGAACTCCATGATTTTCGCTTCCGGAATGAAGGAAGGAGTTTGAGGTGCTTGAGCCGCTTG
>JAUNNU010000188.1 GCA_030537295.1 Bacteroidia bacterium | reverse complement strand
TGCGCAGATTAATGAGAAAGATGCACAGATTAATGATAAAAACATGGCTCTGATAGAATCAGCAAAAGCATTGAAAAAAGCGGGGCTGTCTGTCGAAGACATCTCTAAAATGACAAGACTGTCGGTAGATACTGTTCTTTGTTTATGACTGGTTTTGTAAGATAAACCGTGTCATTATTCTTGAAACATTTCCCTATTTTCGTGAAAATGTTCGTGTTTTCATATTCAGATATGGGGTGTTTTTTGCTTTCACATTTTAAAGACATTGGTTTTATTTGAATTATGTGAAAATTGCCCTCTGTTAAAAAAATGAATTTTTTTTGATTGGTATTATTAATTTTTAGTAACTTTGCCGCGTTTTTGGAGTGATTATTTCATTTCAGAAAAGCACAAAGTGTCATGCTCCGTGACTTAAAACTGTGAGCCGTCTTGCTGGGACGGAAAACCAGCCGCCGCTCCGAGACGTTAAACCGGAGGACATATTGAAGGCGTTTGTTGGCGCTCGGTTCTGTCGGATTGAAACTTCGCAAATTTCAGATGATATTTCAGAACTTAGCAACGATGAATGTCTGCGAGATTATATGTATATTCTCGATTGTATAGTTTGTGCCAAACCCGATTTTTATTGGGCGGCTGATTATACCGTCAATATCGTATATTCGGCGTGGGCTTCGCGTTGTCAGTTCTTAAATATCAAGGCAATGCGAAGGCCTCAGTCCGTGGAATTGACAGCAGTCGAATCCACGCTTTTTTTATGTCCGGATTTGTTGGATTAGAGTTAAACAAAAATGGACAAAACCGTAGAACATCCGCATATCTCTGTCGTCTCGCCGGTTTATCGCGGCGAGAAAATGGTGGAGGAGTTGGTCGCCCGCATTGCCGCGAGTGTCTCGGCCATTACCCCTGATTATGAAATAATACTTGTCAATGACGCTTCGCCCGACAACAGTTGGGGTGAGATTGAGAAGGCTTGCGCCAACGACAGGCGTGTCAAAGGATTGGACCTCAGCCGTAATTTCGGACAGCATTACGCCATCACCGCCGGTCTCGCCTACACCAAAGGCGATTGGGTCATCGTCATGGACTGCGACCTTCAAGACCGCCCGGAGGAGATACCTCATCTATATGGCAAGGCGCAAGAAGGATATGATATTGTCTATGCGAGAAGGGTAAACAAAAAATTCGGATTTTGGAAAAAAATGTCATCAACGGTTTTCCACAGAGTGTTTGATTGGCTTAGCGGCATGAAAACTGACGAGACAATTGCAAATTTCGGCATCTTTAAAAGGTGTGTGATAGATGAATATAACAAGATGCCGGAAAAGGCAAGGTCTTTTGGTGGTTTGATAGGCTATCTCGGGTTTAGAATTACTACGGTTGATGTCAGACATGCGCATAGGGCGGAAGGCAAATCCAGCTATACTTTGTCAAAACTCATACGGTTGAGTACTGATATTATAATTTCCAATAGCAACAAGCCATTGAGAATGGCTGTCGTAGTTGGGTTTATAATGTCGTCAGTGTCTTTTGCTCTTGCCCTTTATAATGTTGTTGCAAAACTGGTTGGGGCGATTCTGGTGAGTGGATACACCACCACTGTCTTTTCGATATGGTTTGTTGGTGGAATATTACTCTTTGTAATGGGAGTCCTCGGTCTGTACATAGGGAAAATATTTGATCAGGTGAAAGACAGACCGCTGTATGTAATCAGGACGAAAATTAATTTTTAAATACATATAATTATGATACTTGAAGGCTATGGTGTTAAGCTGCACCGACTTACGGAAGACAAGATAGAACTGCTTCGCAGATGGCGTAACGATCCTAAAATACAACAATATATGGGGTATCGTGAGCATATTACAGCTGAAATGCAGAAGGCATGGTTCAAGAAGATTGATAATGAACACAATTTCTATTTTATCATTGAATATGATGGGAAGGAGATAGGTTGCATAAATATCAAGGATGTTGACTATGAAAAGAAAACAGGCGAACCCGGGATTTTCATTTGGGATGACGATTACCTAAATACAGATGTTCCGATGAGGGCAAGTTTTTGCCAGTTTGATTTCATTTGGGACACTCTCAAATTGGAATCATTGCATATTCATGTTTTGAAGTCAAATACAAGAGCATTGAGACATAATGCCTTTTGGGGATACGAAATACTCCCCGGCCAAGATGATATTGAACTTCAAGAATATATATTAACTAAAGAGGATATGCTCAAAAATATAAAACGAACAGACAGATTGAAAAACATATTATTGAAAATAGCTTAATTATGAAATCATTAGAAGAATTTGTTGCTCTCTTCGCAGAGCAGTTTGACGAGACAGATGCAAGTGAAATCACAGCAACTACAGTGTTCCACGATTTGGACGAGTATTCATCACTGATAGCCCTTTCAATCATTGCTATGGTGGATGAAGAGTTTGATGTTCAGCTCAAGGGTGATGATATGCGTGGTGCTGTTACCGTTGAGGATTTGTATGAAACAGTGAAGAAGAAGTTGGCGTAATGGCGTACTTGTCTTTTCCTTCCGTCAAGATAGTAGGAGTTTCAGCCTGTGTGCCTAAACAGGTGGAAAGTAACTGGGTTTCATCGCTGATTCCAGAGGATGAGAGAGAAAAACTTATCGCCACAACTGGTATTGCTGAAAAGAGAGTTGTGCCAGATGGAGTCTGCTCCTCTGATTTATGCTTTGAATCAGCAGAAAAACTTATAGAAGAACTTGGATGGAATAAGTCTGAGATTGAAGCTTTAATTTTTGTATCTCAGACA
>JAUNNU010000080.1:11624-13769 GCA_030537295.1 Bacteroidia bacterium | reverse complement strand
TTAAAAAAAACAAACTTCCGACATCAACGAGTTTGCCGTTATATAATTCTATGATTTTCATTTTGTTACGTCTTATAAATTTTTTCAGTTCCTTACATTCTTTAAGATGATTCAACGAGCCGCAAATTACAACATTGTCGTCGGAAAGCCCGCAGCAACCGGGGAAGAAACCGTATTTCTGGCCTGGCAACGTAATCTGTTGAGGATCAACGTAAAAGACATCGAAACCGTGCTTTTCAAGCGTTTTCTTTATTCCCAAATCAGAAGTAATGTAATTCGTCTCGTTTAACGCCAGAAGGTTGCACCGCGTATATCCTTGATTTACATTGATTTGCACTGATTTTGTCAACAATTTTTCATCAGAAAACTTCAGATTATGAATCAAAATGTCGCCGACACCGACTGCGTTGTAAGACACCGTCTCCGGATATTTTTCACCTATTTTTTTATTACCTTTTATTAACTCCGCATCAAGTTTTTCAATCCAATCTTTGGGTGTATTATTTGCGCAAACAATTGATTTACAATTTCTTTCATTGTCGCAGAAGAAGAAAATGTCGGGGTGCGATGAGATTGACGGATACGCAAGATCTGAAGGTTCGAGCCAGACAACATTTCCAAGTGTTTCCAATTTCTCACGGGCTACCGTCGGCATCGTTGAGCTTGCGATTATTGTGGTTTCAGGAATTGAAGATGTTTTTTCAAGAGATTTATAAATCACTGATTTATAGATTGTTTCAATCTTCTTTTTATTTTCCGCCTTGTAACCAATTGCATGATTCAGCTGATTTTCAGGGACTTCAATTGTGACAGACGATTTGCCCGTTTTTCTGACATTCAAATTATCTGAATGAAAATCATGTGATTTTTCGACATTTTCAATTGCAATCTTTATTTTGTCACCCCAAATTTTCGAGAAGACCATCTCTGCGAAATTTTTATGGTACGGTCCTGCAACATACGCCTGATTATCAAGGTCTTCCGAAGCATGAAGCCCGATTCTGAGGACTTTAACGCCATTATTTGAAAAAAACTCGTACGATGTTGCTGACTGTTTAACCGCATCTTCAATGGAAAGCGGAAGATATTTCTTTTCACGGTAAAGACTTTCTAACTCCGTGTCTTTCACCACGATACACGGATAAATACGTGTTTCTTTCGCGCCAAGCCTTACGATGTCGCGAGCCGTCTGCAAGTCGTTTTCAAAAGTGTCGAAAGGCAGACCAATCATCATTTGAAGTCCGAGCGTTATTCCTTCATTTGTAATGATTTGCGATGCCAATTCAATATCTTTAAATGTATGTCCTCGCCCGCATTTCGACAAAATTTCATCGTTTGTGGTCTGCGCACCCAATTCAATGTTTTTCATCCCGAAAGACTTCAGGATTTTCACACGTTTTTCGTCGATATAGTCAGGGCGTGTGCTGCATCTGATGCCGTCAACGAGACCTTTTTCCAAATAAGGCTGCACTGTTTTCAGAAAATCATCCTGCATTTTTTCAGGAAGGCCTGTGAAATTTCCTCCGAAAAACGCGACCTCAACAAACCTCTCATCTTTTTGAAAAGAGTTCAAATGTTTTTCAATAATATTTTTAACATCTTGAATATCAGGAAGATGCTGTTTTCCGGTAATGCTAAATTGATTACAATAGACACATCTGTACGGACATGCCAATTCGGGTAAAAATATTGGAATATTATAGTGTTTCATTTCGGCTTCAAAATTGCAAAATATTCTTGAAATATTGAGGTTTTGTTTAAGAAAAATTTATAATTTTGCATTTTTAATAAATCAAACAAAAAAATAAAATTTTAAACTATTAATTTTATACAAAATGAAAAACGTTATTAAAAACATCCTGGTTATTGCCATGGTTGCGCTCGTTACTCTTGTTGGTGCAACCAGCTGTAAATCATCAGGTAAGATGTCAAAGAAAGAGTACAAAGCAAGAGTAGAACAGGCCAAGCAAGACCTCGCAGCCATCATCGACGGCACCACGACATGGAGCTGCGACGAACAGCAGGCACGTCTTGATCAGATCAAGAAGATTGACTTCACGAAGAAGAATCCGGAAGTTGTCGAGATGATTGACAGAGCGCAGGCTGCAATCGATGCTTGCAAAGCGGAACAGGCAAGACTCGCTG
>JAUNNU010000080.1:0-11614 GCA_030537295.1 Bacteroidia bacterium | reverse complement strand
GAAGAACGCAGATTGAGAGAGCTGGAAGAGATGAACAAGCCGAAGACAGGCGTTGAAGACTTCCTTCTCCAGATTGCAAACGCGAAAGACGTCAACGTTGCTAACAGAGCAATCAACGAGGCACTCAAACTCTTCAGTTCAGCAGACACACCGGTTCTCATCCTCATCAACAACTACGGTGACTATGACAAACCGACCACTGCCGAGAAGTACCTCAACTACATCAAAGACCAGAAGAAGGTCGGCGTGAAAGTCAACAACGTCAAAATGGAAAACGGAAAAATCTCTGAACTTGAATTAAAAGTTGTTAAATAATTACAGTCATGAAGAAGATATTATTTGCATTAGCATTTGCATTTTTTGCACTTACAGGTTTCCAGTCATTCGCACAGGAACCAGAATTGACACCGGAGCGCAAGCATGACATCGACAGCCTTGCACTCGAAAAAGTCCGCGATTTGTCGAAATACGTGAAAATCGTCGGTTCAAAAGACACTCCTTGGAGTGAAGCCAACAGAGTCATCGACCGCGCTGAAGAACTTTTCGCACCAGACGCGGAAATCGGTGTTTCATCACTCGCGAAGACAAAGATTGAGTATTACAAAGTACGTCAGTACCTTGAAAGATTGATGCGCCTCAACTACGACCGCGTTGAAATTGATTGGTACAAGATTCAGTATGTATCTGATTTACAGCGTCAACCGGACGGCACATACGTCGGCGTGATCACAGTCTTCCAGACATTCAAAGGCTATGACGCAGAAGGCAGACTTGTTTATCAGGACACAACAAAGAAAGACGTGACAGTTTATGTGAAACGCAAAGAGGCACAGATCGGCGGCCGTCTCATCGGCTTCTGGGATGTTATGCTCGGCGACATGAGAGTTAAAGAAACAGCATTGAAATAATGAAAGCATTTTCGAGATTTTTTGGGTTCTTAATATTATTGGCATCATTCTATAAAGTTGACGCTCAAGTAATTGCAGGCAGTCTTGGCGATTTCCAGATGGATGAAACCGCACTTTACACGATGACGAAGCAAATGAGTCAGTTCATCAGCCGTTTCAACTATGAGGAAGACCAATACGGCACTAAAATTGACCCGAAAAGTCCCGATTACCACAATGCAGATAAGCGCAAGACCGTCCTGCCGTTGTTGTTTGACATGGACAATCCAAGAACGGCAGGCAGTCTCCGCGATTATTTCATCGAGGACCTGACCAATAAAAACGCACAAAACCTCGAGTTCCTCGGCGGAAGATGGTTCGCTGAAGTGTCTGCCAAATTCATCTGGAAAGGCCAACCCGTTGACATCAGCATGATAATGGCCATCGAAAAAGAAGGACTCGGCTCCAAATGGGTGATTTCCAATGTGTTCTTCAATGAGTTCCAGCAAATGTTCCCACAAGGCGAACTCGCGGAAAGAGAGAAACATTTCCTGCACCCGATGAGTCACGAACTCGATTTCATGAACATATACAAGGCCTTTAAAGACCCGCAAATCATTGAATATTACGCATCTACCAAATACCAGCCGGATTATCTCACCTTGTTCTTCTATGAGATAAAACTTGGCAACCTCGTCTTCGACAGCGTTGACAAGGTCAAGTTCCATATTTTCCAAATAAACGACTGGTACTTTGAAGTTTCATGGTTCAACCGCACCGGATATAACTCCGGCTGGCTGATATCCAACCTGATTTATCTCGATGAGACTGAAAAAGAAACACTTTTAAAAATTTATCAACCCAACCGCCAATAGGCAAAACTTATAAAAATGAAGAGGATTTTATTGTTTTCCGCAGTCATGTTTCTGTGTGTCAACGCTTTCTCACAGAAAAAAGGAAGCCAGCCGGACAAAAGCCTGCAAGAATACAAGGAACAGATCAACGTGATGGTGAAATATCTTGAAGACACCTTCACCTTCATCGGCGACCCGGAAAACACAACACAGGAAAAAGACATCATCTTCCGCGAAAGCTATCTGAAAATATTCAAGGACGAAGACGTCCAGATTGAAGACGACCTTGACCAAAACCGCAGGACATCAATAAACAAAGACATCCAGGCGTATCTCAAGGACATCGATTTCTTTTTCAAAGACATAAAGTTTTCGTTCAAAATTGAAAAAATCGAAGCGAAAACCAACGACAGCAACAACACATATTTCCTCGTGACCACAATGAGGACAATGAACGGTCACAACATTTCCGGCGACACAGTCAGCGACAGACGCAAACGTTTCATGGAAATAAACCTTGACCCTTTCAAAAAAGAACTTAAAATAGCAAGCATATATACCACCAAACCTAATGTAACAGAAGAACTTAGAAACTGGTGGAACCAAATGCCTTTAGCCTGGAAACAGTATTTTGGCGAAAACATTTTCATTTTCGACACTATTGAAATCAAAAACCTGAATCACATTTATTTAGATTCAATCGTCATAAATATATCTCCCAACAACAAAATTGTTGAAAAGACTATAGCCGCCGACATGCCTACGGTTTATTCAGCATTGGCGGCGTTGTCGAAAACAACCGAGATCGACATAAGCTACAACACTGATATTCATAGCCTTGACCCGCTTCTTGAAATGTCGGACATCTTGGTTTTAGATTGCTCGAACACTGACATCAGCGACATCTCACCAATCAGAAACCTCAGCAAAATAAAGAACGTCAACATCAGCAACACAATGATTGACGACATCTCAAGCCTGAAATACAATAGCGACATGACGGCTTTCAGAGCCGACAACACAAAGCTGACCAACATAGAAACGGTTTCATGCTTTAACCAATTGAACACGCTTTCTCTGTCGGGCAACGCAATCAGTGACATGACACCTATTAATAATTGCGGTCAACTTACATATCTCGACATCTCCGGGACACAAGTCACGTCGCTTGATTCAGTGATGATCTCGTCAGGACTGCATTATCTCAACATCAGCAACACGGAAATATCCGACCTCAACCCTATCAGTCATCTTGAAGAGCTGCAAGGCCTTAACATCGACTACACCCGTGTCACCGACCTGTCGTCTTTGTCAAACATGCAGCAACTCAATGAAATTCAATGTAGTAACACCAATATTGCCGACATCATGCCATTGAAAGACATTCCCCATCTTGTGAGGATATATTGCGACAACACAAATGTTGACTCTGAAAAAGCCGGGGCGTTCTACAAAGCCAATGGCAACGTGATGGTCATTTTCGAGACAGCGACACTTAAGACTTGGTGGGAGAATCTCCCGATTTATTGGAAAAAAGCATTCATGAAGCAGACAAATATCGGCATCGACCCGAGTCCGGAGGAACTTCACAGTCTGATTCAAATCAAGTCGATGGAAGTTGACCCCGCCATCCAGGATGCAACGCCGATCGGCAGACTGACGAACCTCGAAAATCTCAGCATCGCCAATTCAAAAATCATTGACATTGAGTCATTTAAAAGTCTCTTGAATCTGAAAAGACTTGATATGCAAAACACCAAGGTCAAAGACCTTAAGCCTCTTGAAAACCTCGGAAACTTGCAGGAATTAAACATTGAAAACACCACCATTTCGGATCTCACTCCACTGCAAAATGCCAATAACATATTGGTTGTCAAGGCAGAAAACAGCAAAGTCAACGATACAACAGTGTTTAATTTGAAAGTAGCACAGCCACATGTGACCGTGATTTATCAGACCAAGAAACTCGAACTTTGGTGGAAGACCTTGAACAACAACTGGCGCGAAATCTTCAAGGAATATGTCAGCGTTGACTCTAACCCGAAGCCGGAGCAGCTGCAACAAGTCGCCGACATCACAGAAATCAATGTTGATTCAGACAAGTATTCCATTTCAAGTTTGGAGGCATTATCAAAACTTCATTTTATCAAGAAGTTGATAATCAACGACAACCAACTGACCGACCTCAGCCCTCTTGCCAAGAAACGGCTTCTCGAAGAATTAAGTGTCAGCGGAAATGCAATTGACAACATTCTTCCGCTCGCTGATGTCACGACATTGAAATCGCTTGCATTGGAAAACACTCTTGTCAACGACATAAACATTCTCGAGAAAATGCATGAACTTGAGGTCCTGAATATCGCTGGCACAAGTGTCAAAAACATCAAGATTCTGGTCAATTGCAACAAACTCGAGGAACTGAACATCGCAAACACACCAGTCAAGTCGTTGGCACCTGTTCAAAACATTCAGACTTTGAAGCACGTCAAGGCATTCAACACCAAGGTGAAGAAAAAAGACATTGCGGCATTGAAGTCAACGCACAGAGATATTAACATTGTATATTATTAAGATTCAATAATATACAGTTCAGAAAATATTTGTGATTTATTTCACCCAAGTTATGGAGAAACCGTTCGCGTTCATAAAGCGTTCGGTTTCTTCTTTGTCGTCAGAGAATCCGAGGAAGAACCCGCCGCCGCCAGAACCGCATATCTTTATCTGAAAATGCATATTTTCGCGTTTAACAAAAAACAACGGCTTCATCCTTTCCGTGACCATCGGCTCGAACAGAACAGTCTGATAATAAGACAGATGCTTCAAATCATCAAAAAATTTGTCAACATCTCCGGAAACGAGTGAGTTTATGCAGCGTCCCACGAACGGCAGATACAAATCTTCGTAAGCCTTGAGAAAACGCGGGTTATTACGTTGTTCCTTAAAATAGCGCACCAATGTCTTTGTATCTGACTTAATCTTGCTGTCAATGAGGAAAACATGCAGATTTTCAGGGATAAAATCATTTTCGAGAATATTCACATGCATGTTCTCATCAAGGATGAAAGGTTTTCCAATATAGCACTGCAAAGGGTCGAGACCGGAACTGCTTCCATGAAAACAGTCTTCCATTTTGCCGAAAAACTCCTTAAGTTCAATCAGATCGTCTATCTGCACGCTATGAAAACGGTCATAAACGGCCGCCGTAAAAGCACCGGAGCTTCCGACACCATATCCTGTTGGAATATTTGAGTCAAGGAAAAGACCTTTTTTCAGTTCCGCCCTTAGTTTAGCCATGTCGATATACTCACTAAAGTATTCATTATCATTGAGATATTTTGCAAAGACATGCAAATTTCTATTTGAGGCATAATTCTTTTTCCCAGGATTTCGCCAAGTATAATCCCAATGAGCCGAACCGGAATACAAGGGCATCAAAAGTGCCGATGAGCCGTAAATCATTGAATATTCGCCGAATAAAATTACCTTTCCGTAATAATTTTTGATTTCCATCTTAAAACTAAAAAACTTTTACAATATCACTAATATATTGGTTATCAACGCAATAACTTTTCAATTTATCATTTATAAAAGCATTGACTTTTTCACTGAACTCATCTGGGAAAAGAAGATGAACATTCGGTCCGGCATCAAGTGTAAAACATACCGGAACATCTGTGTTTTCCCTGAATTTATGAACTTCATCTATGATTTTCAGAGTATTAGGCTCCACGAGTTTGTAGGGAGGATTTGAAGTCGCCATCAATTCGTGAAGCTGCACAGCTTCTGATTCGGCTATGTCGATGAACGTTGTCAAGTCAGCGGTACGAAGTGCCTCAAGCAGTCGTTTCGTATTGTAACGCGCTGTTAAATAACGTTTTTCGGCCAATGGATGATTTTCCATCAACGCATGTCCGACGCGGCTTGAAACGCTTTTCTCCTTGTTGGAAACTATCAGGATTGTGTCGTGATATGTCTTGAAAACCGGAGCGACCATATTTTCCAACGGAACGGCATATTCATCGGAACTGTCTGAAACACAAGGCGTTTCGCCCCACAATGCCATTACAGGATACACCGAGCGTGATGCACTTCCAGAAGCTAAACGCGCCAACATTGAAGCACGGCGAAGGTCTAAAGGAGTTTCGTCATTATTCAAGGCTTTTTCCAACTTCAAAAAACAAAGCACCAATGCGCTCATCGATGACGCACTCGAAGCAATGCCCGAAGAATGCGGGAAAGAGTTTCTGCTTTCAACTTTCAAATGAGAAAACACCTCGGTGTCAAATCGGTATAAATCGCCATGCTTTTCGATGTATTTCTCAATTTTCTCTTTGAACTTTGGAGATTCGACGCCTTCAAAAAGAAACTGCATCCCACATTGAAATTTCGGATTATATTCAACAGATGTCTCTGTAAAACAATTACTTAAAGTGAAACTTATTGAAGGATTGTTCGGCAGTTGACAGCCATGTTTACCCCAATATTTCACAACAGCAATGTTAGAAGGAGATTTTGCCGTGACTAAAATTTCTTGCTTTTTCATTGTCAATAATATTGGTGCAAAGATAGCATTTTTTGTCGAGATTTCTGACGCAAAATAATTTTTTTCGCAAACATGCGTTGAAAATGAAAACTCAAACATTATTTATTAATTTTGCATCGGAATTTAATTTTGGAAATATGAAAAGATTTAATTTGACAGCATTGATAATCATAGCGTTATCATTATTCACTTCATGTACAGACAAACCGGTTCAGCAGAGCAAAGACCGCTCTGTCGGAGGCACTTCGGAGATTTTGTTCGTCACGCAAAACGGAGAGCAATGGAACGGGGCGTTGGGCGAGGCTGTCCGCGGATATTTCGAGGTTGAGCAATACGGACTTCCGCAGCCGGAAAGGACTTTCAAGGTCGCAAACATCAACGCGGCGGCTTTGAACGACATGTTCAAGAAGCACCGCAACCTCTTGATCGCAGAGATAAACCCGGAACTTCCGAATCCGATAATAGAATCGGAGAACGACTGGATGGCGGCTCCGCAATATGTAATGAAAATAAAGGCGAAAGATGCCGAGACATGGATCAAAGTCTTTGATTCCCAGAAAGATAAGTTAAAAGACATTTTCGACGACAACGAACGTGCGCGTCTTCTGAACTTCTACCGTCCGAACGCCAACACCGATGCCATGAATGTCGTAAGCAAAAACTTCGGTTTCACCATGACCATTCCGAAAGACTTCTGCGTCGCCGTTGACCGCAACAGATACATGAGTATCACCAAGGACGCCGAGACAAAAGAACTCATCATGAACCTGATAATCTATGAGTTACCATATAAATCCGAATCAGACTTGAGTGAAACGAGGCTTATACAGGTTCGCGACTCCGTTGTCGGGAAGTACATCTCCGGCCCTGTTGACGGAAGTTACATGGTCACCGATTTAGAGTTTGTGAAACCGGTTTTCAAGGCCTTACCCGATTTTCCAGCCGGATACGCTGTTGAAATGCGCGGAATGTGGAACATGGTCAACGAGTTCATGGCCGGACCGTTCGTTTCTTACACCATTATCAACCCGGCACACAACAAACTCATAACCGTCGAAGGGTTCGTCTATTACCCGAATAAGGAAAAACGCGATTACCTAAGACAGTTAGAATCAATAATTTACAGTATAAAATTCAATTAGGGACTGAATAATCGAACAAGAAAAACCCCACATTCCGACAAAGCCAAATGTGGGGTTTTCATTATTAATTGACTTATTTCACTTTCAATCTCTGTCCGACATCCAAATTGTCGTTTTTCAGATTGTTGAGTTTTCTGAGTTTGTCAACAGTAGTGTTGAATTTCCGGGCGATGCTCCAGAGGTTATCGCCTGACTTAACGGTATATGTTGAGACGTTTTTTGATGTCGAGCCTGACGATGAGGTATTCTCCGGCGGATAGACTTTCAGTTTCTGTCCGACCTTTATGTTGATGGTTTTCAAGTTGTTCCATTTTTTCAGGTCGGTGACGGTGCATTTATATTTCGATGCGATTTTAGATAGTGTCTCGCCTGACTTCACCGTGTGGGTTTTCTGTGTCGTCGAGCGTTCAACCGGAGCGGAGTTTCCGGCCTGGGCCATCGGGGCGCCGGAACCATAGACGATAAGTTTCTGGTTAGGATAAATATTCGTCCCTTTAAGGTTATTCCATTTCTGTAACTGACTGACACTCACGTGATATTTCTTCGCTATGCTGCCAAGATTCTCACCACTTTTCACAATATGCACGCTTCTGTCGGATATTTTCTTCATCTCCTCCTGAAGCTTTTCCTTGTCGATGCCACGTTTTGTCTTAAATTCGTACAAAGCCTTTTCATTTCTGATATATGAATCGACATATTTTTCAGGAATGCTCAAGATATACGGTTTCTTGTCGGTTGCCGGAATAATCTGTTGTTTATATTGGGGATTGAAGAATTTCAAATCTTCCATCGGGATGCCTAACATCTCATTAAGTTGTTCAAAATGAAGTGGTTGATGAACAGTCACTGTATCAATGCCGTCTTTGATGATGCCAGGGTCGAGCGGACAGATGTTATGTTCTTCGGCGTAATTCATGATATAATTCACGGCGATGAAAGCCGGGACGTATCCGCGTGTCTCACGTGGCAGGTAAGGCCAGATTGCCCAGTAGTTTTTCAGGCCGCCGGCTCTGGTGATTGCTTTGCGGACATTGCCCGCGCCGGAGTTATATGCAGCCAAAACAAGGAACCAGTCACCGAAGGTGTCGTACAGATCCTGAAGATGCTGACATGCCGCCTCCGTTGACTTCAACGGGTCAAAACGGTCTTCGACAAGCGTCGTGGAATTGAGTTTGTAAACCTTGCCCGTCCCATACATGAACTGCCACAGACCCTTTGCACCGGCATGAGAACCGGCTGTCGGGTTCAACGCCGACTCGACAACAGCCAAGTATTTGAGTTCCAATGGCATATTATGTTTATCAAGACATTGCTCAAACATCGGGAAGTAAACATCGGCCAAACCGAGCATGCGCTCCGTCTTGCTTCTTTTCTGAACTGCATACACATCAATGAACGACTTGACGTGCTTGTTATAAACGAGTTCAATCGTCGTCTCACGATTCAAATCCTCAATTCGTTGTGCATAAACACTGTCGGGGAATGTCGGGATATATCCTTTCGGATAATTGCACGAGTTAGACCTGCTTTCATCAAAATATGGAATAAGTTGCAGAGTATCAATCATATCAAGCATTGTCTCCGACTCCCCTACAATTGCCTCGCCGGAATTTTCGGCGTCAAAAAGCTCCTGAATACGCATCTGCACACTGTCAGGAAGACTTCTGTCAACGGTATCAACAATCATTGAATCATCCATTTCGATGACATCGACGGAATCATTCAAAAGGTTCGGATTGGTAATTTCAATGGGTTTATCATCAACCAATTCATTTTTGGTCGCAGGAAAATCATCCGCAACCTCTTCAGTTTCAATATCTTGTCTGTCAAAAAGATCTTTATGTGTTATCTTATCAACGAAAGAGCATCCCATTAACACTAACGGCAACGCAAATACAATAAGTTTCTTCATTTCCAATTGTCTAAAAAAACGTGTGCAAAATTACAAAATTTCAGAAATTTAAACGCAGAAAAAACGATGATATTTTATAAAATTGTGTATTTTTGCACTTCAATTATATTTTTTAAAGATGAAGAAATATTTATTTAATTTATTGACAGTCATTGCATTATGCTGCGGATTAACAGTTAATGCACAAGAAGGGAACAAGCCGGACTGGAGAAAGCTGCACTATCTTTCTGAAGAAGAGATGCACACTCCTGTAAGAAGTATTAATTTTGTGGAGACCGATCCTCCGGCGGGCGAGCCGCGTTTCGTGGCGGAGTTCGAGCCGATGCAGGCAGTCCTGATTCGCTATCCACTCGGAATTCCTTATTCAGTCGTAAGGGAATTGGCGGAAGACTGCACTTTAATCACTGTTGTGTCAAGCAGTTACGAAAGTCAGGCGAGGTCACAATATCAGAGTAACGGCGTCAACATGGATAACTGCGTTTTTGTAAATGCGCCTACGGATTCATATTGGGTGCGCGACTACGGCCCGTGGTACATCTTCGAAGGCCGTGAGCCGGCCATCGTTGACAACGTCTATAACCGTCCGCGTCCGAATGACGACAACGTCTCCGGCGTGTTCGCAAACTACTGGAACATCCCGATGTACGGAATGAATCTTCAGCACACCGGCGGCAACATGATGGAAGACGGCCGCGGACACGGCGTCTCCGATGAACTCGTCGTTCAGGAAAACGGCTACAACGAAGTCAACGTCCGCAACAAGATGCGCGACTACCTCGGCATCGACCCTTATCACATCACCATCGACCCGCAAGGCGACTACATCGCCCACGTCGATTGCTGGGGCAAATACCTCGCGCCCGACAAAATCTTGATTGCACAGCTTCCGCAAAGCAACCCGCAATATGCGCTTTACGAACAAGTCGCCCAATATTTTGAGACCACAAACTGCTGCTGGGGCTATCCTTATCACGTGTATCGCGTCCAGGAACCAGGCGGCTACACACTCGCCCCTTATACCAACAGCCTGATCCTCAACAATAAAGTTTTCGTTCCGCTCGGAGACATCGCTTCTTACAACGAACAGGCTCTTGCCGTTTACCAGGAAGCAATGCCGGGTTACGAAATCATCGGCTGCGAAAACAACGACTGGTCAATAGGTTGGGAGAACACCGACGCGCTCCACTGCCGCACACGCGGTGTCATGGACTTCGACATGCTCTTCGTTGACCACCGTGATGTCGTCTTCGGCGAACAAGAATGGCAGGACTCAATCGCCATCACAAGCAAATTCATCGCCTACAGCGAACAAAATCTGAAACAAGACTCCTTATTAATATATTACAGAATTGACGGCGGTGAATATCAGGTCGCACACATGACAGCAACCGGCAATCCTGATGAATATGTCGGCTATATCAAAGGCTACGTAAGCCTTTCAGAAGTCGATTACTACGTCTTCGGCGCTGACGAGTCAGGTCACAGATACCAGCAGCCGGTGTTCGGCGAACTCGACCCTCACCACTTCACAATGGAAGAGCATGAAGGCGGTTCTTCCGGATTGCTGACATTCGATGTCGATGAAATCGTGATAGATGAAGAACAACAGTTCGCGATATTCAACGCAACCAACGAAAACTTGGCTGCTGTCACCGTGAATGATATTGTCGAAAACAACACTTCATACCTCACCATCCATACAAGCGTGAGCACAAACCCGGTCAGTCTTCCTTACACACTCCAACCGGGACTGTCGATGAAAATCTGCGCCGAACTCGCTACCATAACCAAAGGCTTTGCCGAGACAAGCATAAGCCTCTTCACTTCCGGCGGCGAACAGACCATCACGGTGAAAATCAGCGGCGAATTGCTCGGCCTGAACGAAAACAAGCTTGAAAACGTGAACATTTATCCTAACCCGATGAGAAACATCTTGGTCATCGAAAGCAATGAGATCAAGAACGTCAGCATCTTCAACGCCATCGGCCAGGAAGTCATGTCCGTCGAGAACAGAAATGAAATCAACGTCGAAAGCCTCGAAAACGGTCTTTATTTCGTGAGAATCACCGACAACAAGAACAATTCAGTTGTCAGAAAAGTCGTCAAGAGATAAGATAGTTCATAAAGTTATAAAGTGGCTGGCGCGAGATGATGGTTTCGCGCCAGTTTTTTTATGTCAAAAATTTCATTTTTGACTTTTGATAAAAAACAGTATCTTTGCAGCCGGTTGAAATGTAAATAAATTTTATTAAAGATTTTTTAACAATTACGATGAA
>JAUNNU010000187.1 GCA_030537295.1 Bacteroidia bacterium | reverse complement strand
GTCGGCGTCCATTTCGGCGAGTTTCCATATTTTGTTCTTGTTCGCATTTTCCGACAAGGCTCAGTATGGGCAGTTGGATCTTCCTGTCGCTTGAGCCTTGGCTGTTTGCACCGCATAGACGCTTTTCTTGGTAGCGTCATCGAACATGCGGATGTTCAAAAGTTTTTTATCTTGTTCGCCACCCAAGATGTATTCGAAAATTCCCTTGCGGTCTTTGACATATGGGTCCGCATATAACGCCAACACTTTCTTTTGAATTTTGCCCGGATTGTAGGCGGTTGCGTGGTAGGACTCATACAGCCGTCCCCATTCCAGCCCCTTCATCTCGGACTCGGTGCATTCAAACACGCTCGAAATCCAGTCGATGACGGTCGTGAAATACAGTTTCAGCTCGGCAATGGACAAACGAGTTTGTCCGCTGCTCTCGCCTTGCATCGCTGTCCGGCGTAATCACTTCCAGGTAGCCGCGATATCTGCTTATTATGGGCGTTCCCCACACTATCGTGTGGGTCGGGCTATATTTTATGGGTTGCCCGGTTCACTCCGTTCCCGCCCAACCTCATAAAACGGCGCTACAGCGCCGCCCCAAGGGGTCACTATCCCTAACGCGAATGCAGGAATGCGCAAAATGACTCTATTTGTCATTTTGCTGACATTTATTTTATGTATTTTTGAATTATGCTGAACATCATCTGTCAAAAAACAAATGACTTCATATCCGAAATGCCTAAAACTCTGAGAAAAGGGTACGGGCAATTTTTTACGAGTGTCGAAACGGCTCGTTTTATGGCATCGTTATTTGATTTGACAAGCTTAAAAAAGAGTGTTTCTATTTTAGATGCGGGGGCGGGATCAGGTATTTTGGCGATTTCGATTGCAGAAAGAATTTTGCGACAAGATTCTTCGATAAAAGTTGAAATTGTGTGCTACGAAAACGATTCGCATGTTTTGCCGTTACTCAGGTCTAACCTTGAATTGGTAAAAAAGGAATACAAGAGGCTTTCTTACGAAATCATTGAAGACAATTATATACTCTCCCAAAGAGATTCTTTCAATGGTGACCTTTTTGCTTCGGAAAGTAAGAAATACGACTTGATTATCGGCAACCCTCCTTACAAGAAGATTTCAAAGGACGCGCCTGAGGCTTTGGCTATGCCAGAAGTTTGTCATGGCGCTCCCAATTTGTATTTCCTGTTTGCGGCGATGGGAATTTTTAATCTTAATGAAAATGGGCAGATGGTCTACATTACGCCTCGTTCTTGGACGTCGGGCGCCTACTTTGAAAGTTTTAGAAAATATTTAATCAGCAACTCTTCGTTAGAGCGAATACACTTGTTTGAAAGTAGAACTGATGTATTTGACAAAGAGTCCGTTCTGCAAGAAACGATGATTTTCAAGTTGAAAAAGCAACAAAAATATTCTTCAAAGGTTGCTATTTCAACAACGAAAGGCAATAGCGATTTTAGCAAAATTCATCATTTTGAGGCTCCGTACGATACGGTTGTGTCCCCTCAAACCAACTATGTTTATTTGCCGGCAAACAAAGAAAATCTCAAGGTTCTTAAGACTATCGGTTCCTTCGAAAATACGCTTCCTAGCTTAGGAATGAAGATGAAAACAGGCCTGGTCGTTGATTTCCGTGTTCCAGAGTTGCTTGAATCAGAAAAATCTGAAAACAATGTTCCTCTTTTCTATAGCCGTCATATCAAAGAAGGAAAGGTTTCGTTCCCTGCGGGGATTGAGCATGAATTCGTATCTAACGAAAAACAGAGCCTGCTGCAAAAGAATAGAAATTACCTTTTCGTAAAACGCTTTACTTCCAAGGAAGAAAAACGGAGACTGCAAAGCGGAATCTATCTTAAACGAAAATTCCCTGGGTATCAATTTATCAGCACACAAAATAAGATTAACTTCATAGATGGCGAAGAAGAACTTTCTGAATGTACTGTTTATGGGCTGTATGTATTGTTCAATTCAACACTTTATGATTCATACTATAGAATTTTGAATGGCTCTACCCAGGTCAATTCAACTGAAGTGAACTCTATGCCTGTTCCGAATTTGCTTCAAATTCAAGAAATGGGTAGAATGCTTATAAAAAGTAAAGATTTTTCGGAAGAAAATTGCGATGAAATTCTTCAGTAGGCCTGTGCATGAACAATGTTGAGAAAATTAGAAATATCTTGGTAGCTTTAGGCGTTCCTGAAAAACAGCAAAACGATTTATGTTGCTGTGTGTTACTCGTTATGGGTAAGATTTACCCAAACTGTAAGTGGAAAAATGCAAAAAATGAATGGATTCGCATTCATGACATGATGAGCTTCATCAATATGTTTTATCGTGAAACTCCGTACGCAGAAAATACTCGTGAAACAGTTCGCAAAAATGCGCTTCATCATTTTAGAACAGCTGCGTTCGTTGAAGATAATGGGCTGGCGACAAACAGCCCAAATTACCGCTATCGATTGACAGAAGAATTTTTAGAGATCTTAAAAGAAAGTGGTTCTGACGAATCTGTCAAAAAATTTTTAAAGAAGCACGATTCTCTTAAGAATATTTATGCTTCGAAAAAGGATAAACGAAAACATGCTCTTGCTGTGAATGGCTTGCAGTTGACGCTTTCACCTGGCAATCATAATAAACTGCAAAAAGCACTTATTTAAGATTTTACACCTAGATTCGCTCCAAACGCCAAATGCTTATATGTGGGCGACACCACCGAAAAAGATTTGGTGAAGGATGTTGAAACCCTGAAAAAACTTGGCCTTGCAATCACTCTGCACGACAAAATGCCTGATGTCA
>JAUNNU010000079.1:6214-13822 GCA_030537295.1 Bacteroidia bacterium | reverse complement strand
AGACATCGAAAATGACATGTTCGAGATTAACATGAAACAATTCGGCACCGGAATGTACATGGTCAAGCTCATCAGCAAGACAGGAAACTCAACACGCAAAGTCAGCGTGTTCTGATAAATGACAAAAATTGTCAACAAAAAAGGATCGCCATTATTGATATGACGGTCCTTTTTTCATATTGCCCAATTTCACATTAATTATTTATTGGTCTTTTTTTGTATCTATCACAAATTACTTCACGACAAACTTCAGCGAGCGGCTTCCATTTTTCAAAAAATAAATTCCCGAAGCAAGATTTGAGACATCAATCATTTCATTTTCAGAATGTCTCTTCGACAGAACAAGCTGGCCAAGCGAGTTGTAAATCTCAATTTCCGAGCCATCTTCAAAACCTTCAAGACGGATGAAATCCGACGCCGGATTCGGGGCTACATTTTGATTTCCCAAAATATTCTCCCCCACTCCATCTGGTTTCCCGTCAACAACCACATCATCGATGAACCAACAGTGACCCAAGTTGCCGGCTTCAAAGACAAAGGCAATCCAGATTCTTTCACTTTCGAGATATTGCGTCAGATCAACATCTACATCTTTCCATTCCTCGGAGGCGTTTTCAGGAGTTTGCTCCCAAACGGTCTCAAAATCGTCAGTCAGAGGATCCGAACCTGAAGTGGAGATTTTGACTGCGCTGTAACTAAACACCACGCTGTATTTCTCTAAAGTCTTGAAACTCAATGTTAAATTTGAATAATCGTCCGCTTTGGCGACAATTTCCGGACTCACGAGCCAGCCTTTCTGATTTCCGTATTCACCGAAACGATGTGACGCGCTATAGTCGCCGTTTGCAGCGGACTCGCTGTTTCTGTCCCAATACGACTGATAGCCGTAATTGGCGTCGTCGATGTCGTAAGCCGTCCAGCAAGCCCAGTTCGACTCGCCGCGTTCAAAGTTATCTTCAAAGACGACTTCGCCTTCATAATCAATGCATTCAGTCTCGACGCAAAGTGCGGAAGTTGCCTCCGTCGTATAAAAGGCTTCGCCGTCAACGCATACTTTCTCATCTCCTGCCGTAAATATTCCCTGATGGTTCACCACTATATTTTCCATCGGAACTTCAGCGGCTGCGAAATCGCAAATCACCACGCCGTTTTTCCAAATTTTGCTGCGGGCGTTATCATCTCCGACGAAGCCGCAGACGTATATGTCGCCGCCATCGAACGCCATTGAGTTCACGTAACAATTCTCAACGCCGTCGCCGAAAGTGTAAAGCGTCTCTCCATTGCACCAAATTTTTGATGTAAAGACATAATTATCATTGAGTTCGGCATAAAGAACATAAAGTTCAGCATTGCGCAAAGCGACATCACAGGCATACGAATAATGAGTTTCGTCACCTATATTATATGTATAACCATTTTCAGTACCAGAGCCTCCGTTGCGGTAGCAGACAGCTTTGGAACCCATCATATTTTCCACACATCCGATTGTATATTGTTGATAGTCAAGCCACATTACCTTATCATCGACATAAATCGTATTTTCAATATTTGTCGAAGCAGAGCCGTCTCCGAAAGTGAATCTCGGTTCTGTCTCATCATCGCGCCACACTCCGGACGACACATCGCCGTTAAAAACGCAGCAGGCTTCGAAGAGATGTCCGCCGTCTTCCTCCGACCACGACATGCCGTTTATCTGGCAGTCGGCACGCACGACGAACGCCTCACCATTTTTATAAACCGTGGTGACATTTGCGGTCATATTGTTGTCAGCCCAATAAACATTTCCGTTCCCATCCGAGACAACCGAGCTGATGTAATGGTTTTCACCGGCCACATACGACTCGAAAATCATCTCACCTTTATTATATAGGCGTGCAGCCTGATTGTCGCCCACGTAAAAATAAGTCGAGTAATAAATGTTCTGAGCTTCAGCAAATACTGACAAAAGCAGCAAAGTGAAAAGCATGATGTGGTTTTTCTTCATATTTTTAGAATTTTATTGTCGCAAAGATAGCAATAATTTCCGTTTATCATAAAAACAAGATAAAACAAAGTGTAAATTATTCAAACACAATATGTTATATTTTAAAAACACAATTACAAAAATCTGATAAAGATATTTGGAATTTCTTTATTTTTGCAAAAATTTAAAATCATGAGCAAGACAGTATTCATTACCGGCGGCTCGAAGGGAATCGGGCGAGCCACAGTCAAGAAATTTTACAACGAAGGCTACAATGTCGCTTTCACTGACATCAACAAGGCGAAAGCAGAGGAACTGATTGCAGAACTGCCTGAAAAAGAACGTGTTATCTTCATTCAAGCTGACACAAAGTCATTAGAAGAGATGGAGCAGGCGGCGAAGCAGGTTCACGAGCGTTTCGGAGCGATTGACAGCTTGGTGTGCAATGCCGGCATCCATCGTTGCAACACGATGTTAGACATCGACATAGAAGAATTTGACCTGATTGTAAAAACCAACATTTACGGGACATTTCACACATTACGCGCGGTAGTGCCGTACATTGTTGACAGTGGCGGCGGTTCCGTGGTTTTGAACGACAGCGACCAGTGGTTTGTCGGGAAGCCGAACAGTTTCGCATACGGTCTCACCAAAGGCGCGATCGGGCAGATAACACGAAGTCTCGCCGTTGATCTCGGTCCCAAGGGCATCCGCGTGAACGCAGTGTGTGCGGGGACAATCAAGACTGACCTCGTGAACGACCTCTTCAAGGACTTCGCCCGCGTCGAGAACAAGAAGATTGAGGAATACTGGGATCAGGAAAACGGTCTTTACGCCAGGGGTTCGGCGGGCGAGCCGGAAGAAGTGGCCGAACTCATCTATTTCCTTGCATCTGAAAAAGCCAGTTTCTGCACCGGCGGACACTATCTGTGCGACGGCGGCCTTGTCGCAAGATAAAAACAAAACACATAAAAAACATCGGAAACGACAGAAAATCAACCTGTTGTTTCCAATGTTTTTTGTATGTTAAGCGAAATCGCTGTTTCTTATTCCATGTTGGTGTAAACCGCCTGGACGTCTTCGTCGTCTTCGACTTTGTCGAGGAAGTTCATGATGCTTTCCGTTGCTTCTTCGTCGAATGTGACAGGTGTATTGGCGAAACGCTGGAGGTTGGCCTTGATGATATTGACTTTGTTGGCTTCGAGAGCCTTCTGCATTGTGCCATAGGCTGTCCAGTCGGCGTAAGCGAAGACACCGTCTTCAGTCTCTTCGATTTCTTCGAGACCTGCATCGATGAGTTCGAGTTCGAGGTCGTCCTTGCTCATTCCTGCCGGAAATTCGATTTGGAACACGGCTTTGCGCGAGAACATGAATTCGAGCTGTCCTGTCTTGAGGAGTTCGCCGCCGTTCTTGTTGAAGTATGAACGCACGTTGGCGACGGTGCGTGTTGTGTTGTCTGTCGCGCATTCCACGACGCAGAGGACACCGTGAGGGCCTTTGCCTTCATAGACGATTTCGACCATGTCGGCCGTATTCTTGTCCGTTGCGCGTTTAATGGCGGCGTCGATGTTGTCCTTCGGCATGTTTTCAGCCTTGGCGTTGAGGATGGCCTGACGGAGTTTCGGGTTCATATCCGGATCCGGACCGCCTTCTTTTGCTGCCATTGTTATGATTTTTCCAAGTTTCGGGAACACCTTCGACATGTGACCCCATCTTTTCATTTTAGCCGCCTTGCGGTATTCAAAAGCTCTACCCATAGTATTTATATTTACGATTTATCAAACAAATTTTGGGTGCAAAAATAGTAAAAAAACACACACAATAAAAAAAAATTGTACTTTTGCAACCACAAATAAAATATCATAGGCAAATGACCATTTCAGAAGAAGAATTACAGCGCATTGTGGCGGCGGCAGTCAAAGTGGCTTTGAATGAGATTAAGGGGCAGGAGCAGTCTGTCGAACCGACCGGCAAAGAAAAAGTTGAGGTGAAACAATTCTCTGACGATGAATTGGACGAAGCAATGCGTTTGACGGAGTGAAATTAAGTTTTCTGCTGTTTCTTCTTCGCTGCCGGAAAAAGGACGTTATTTAAAATAAGCCTGTAACCGGGCGAGTTCGGGTGCATCTCCAAGTCCGTCGGTTGGTCGCCGACGAGATGACGGTAGTCTTCAGGGTCATGGCCGCCGAAGAAAGTCCAGAAGCCGTTGCCGTAGTCGCCGTGGATGTAACGATCCTCCCCCAACGCCGCATTGTCGCCGAGCACGACGACCGTCGGCTTGACAAAACGTTTGTCAAAAGCGGTTGTCTGTCCCATGAAGCCTTTTATCAGTTTCTCGTGACATTGTGTGAGCATTGTCGGCACGGGGTCCCATTTCGCGGAGAAATCGAAAAGAAGGAAGAAGTCGTTGCCTTCGCTCACCGATTTCGGGCGTGTCTCGGTGACGTCGATGTTCGAGACCTCGTATTCCTGCGGATTCGTTGACACAGTGAAGTCGGTGAAAGCGAAGCAGTTGTCGTAATTGAGTCGTTGCGGGTCGCCGGTGCGTATGGCGTCGCCGTCGAACATCACGTCGCAGATGTCGAGACCTTCGGCTGCGAGGGCGATGTCGTAACTGTCGGGTGCGGAACACATCGCGAAGAGATAACCGCCGCCAGCCACGAAGTCGCGGATTTTCTTCGCGACCGCAAGTTTCAACTGCGACACCTTGCTGAAACCATGTCTCCGAGCCGTCTCCTCCTGTTTCTGAACGTCTTCTTTATACCAAGGATAGTTACGGTAGCGCACCCAGAACTTCCCGTATTGTCCGGTGAAATCCTCATGGTGCATGTGAAGCCAGTCGTAGGTGGGCAGCACGCCGTCAAGCACCTCGTCATCGTAAATTATATCGTAAGGAATCTCGGCGTAAGTCAAAACCAAGGTGACGGCGTCGTCCCAAGGCAAAATGTTCTTCGGCGCATAGACGGCGAGACGCGGCACTTTCTGAAGTTTCATCTCATCCATGTTCGCGCCAGGGTCGGCGATTTCGGCGAGTATCGACTCCGCCTGCACGTCGGCGATGACCTGATACGAGACGTTGCGCAGCTTGCATTCACGTTCAAACATTTCATGGTAAGGAACGAGGTAGCTGCCGCCTTTGTAATTCAGAAGCCAGCTAATTTCCACCTCGCGTTCGAGAATCCAGTAAGCCACGCCGTACGCCTTCAGGTGATTCGTCTGCGTCTCGTCCATAGGCACCAAAATATACGCTGCATTCATGTTTTGAAAGCCCAACAATATGATTATAAGGAGTATTATATATTTCTTAAAAGTTTTCATCTAAAAATAAATTTCGTGCAAAGATATATCATTTTTTACTATTTTTGCACCCGATAAATTAGTTTTTCTATATTAGAAACTTAACAAATTATAATACAATGGAAAACACAGAATTGAAAAAGACTGCATTGAATGCAATGCACTATGAAATGGGCGCCAAGATGGTCCCGTTTGCAGGTTTCGACATGCCGGTTCAGTTTGAAGGCGTGAACGTTGAACACGAGACAGTACGCAATGGCGTCGGTGTCTTCGATGTTTCACACATGGGCGAGTTCCGCGCAAAAGGTCCTAAGGCTTTCGCATTGGTACAACGCTGCACCACAAACGACGTGGCTGCATTGGTTGACGGCAAGGTTCAGTACACATGCCTTCCTAACGGCAAAGGCGGCATCGTTGACGACATGTTGGTCTATCGCGTGGCTGAAGACGAATACTTCATGGTACCGAACGCAGCGAACATCGACAAGGACTGGGCTTGGATGTCGGCGGTAGCAAAAGAGATGGGCATGGAACTCGGCGTTGAGTTCATCAACGAGAGCAGTCAGTGGTCACAGCTCGCAGTGCAGGGTCCTCTCGCACTCAAGGCGATGCAGAAGCTCACGGCAACAACCGTTGAAGACATGGAATACTACACATTCAAGATCCTTGAATTTGCGGGTGTGAAGAATATCATCTTCTCGACGACAGGTTACACAGGCGCCGGCGGCTGCGAGATTTACATCCCGAACGCAGAGGCAGTGAACATCTACAAACAAGTTCTCGAAGCAGGTAAGGAGTTCGGAATCAAACCGATAGGCCTTGGCGCACGCGACACTCTCCGTCTTGAGATGGGATTCTGTCTCTACGGCAACGACATCTGCGACACCACATCTCCTATCGAAGCAGGTCTCGGCTGGATCACCAAGTTCGTTGATGGCAACGACTTCATCGACCGCGAACGTCTTGCGCAGCAGAAGGCTGAAGGCGTCACACGCAAGCTCGTCCCGTTCATCATCACAGGCAAAGGCATCGCACGTCACGAATACGAAATCTGCGACGCTGAAGGCAACCACATCGGCGAAGTGACTTCAGGCACAATGGCCCCGTCAGTGAAAAAAGCCATCGGCATGGGCTACGTGAAGAAAGAATTTTCAAAGGCCGGCAGCGTGATTTACATCAAGGTGAGAGAGAAACTCATCCCTGCTGAAGTGACAAAACTTCCTTTCTACAAGGCGTAGTTAGTTAAAAGATAAAAGAGTAAAGTTAAAAGTGGGCTGACGCGCAAAGATGTCAGCCCACTTTCATATTTATCTCCAAACTTTCAACCTCAATCTCCCAATCTGTCGGAAATCTTCTGATATTTTCCGATAGTGAACACTACGCCGAGCCTCACGTTTGCGGAATTATACGACGTAGCCATTTCGACTGTTGACTTCCCGATTTTTGAAAGCAGCATGATATTGTCGGTGACAGCATAGATGTTGACAGGTCCGAGATGCACTGCGACACCTGCGCCGATAGCGTTGCCTGAATATTTTGAAATCGTATAGCTTGCGGTAAGATTTAGCAATCTCAAAAACGAGCCGCTGTAAGCCAATGTCAGTGTCGGCCATGTTTCATTCTTCGCAAATTTCATCTGACCGAAAGCGGTGAGACGGAAAACAGGAGCCAGCTCATAATATATCTGGAGATTTGCATTTGAGTTGAGGCTTGTAACATAATCATCACCGGCGGTCAAGGAGTCATTGCCCCACACGTTTCTCACGACTTGATCAAGCATGGTTTGGTAATCAATCTTATAATTCAAGACCTCGTCAATATCGTCTAAAATGGCATCGTCCACATTGATGTCGCCGGAGTCTTTCGCCTTAGTCTTCGAGTTTCTCCATTTGATGAAACCGAGGTCTCTGACACCGGCGGCGATGCCGAAATGTTTATTAAACACGTATGAGAAGCCGAAGTCAATGCCGAAACCTATGTTTTCCTTCACATCAACGAAATCCGAGATTGAGTTTGAAGCGAAGTCGAACACGTTGGCAAGACTGAACACGTCAGAGATGCGGAACAAATCCATTTTCAAAATCGACGCCGCATGTATATCTAAGTTCACGTCAGCCGTCATTGAATAATCATCGGCATCGGTGTAAATCTTTGTACGTTCATTATTTGCAGAAGCGTTCATGACACCGAAGAGAACTTTCGGACGGACACCTATGGTGAGGTGCTTATTGACATCGAACTGCATACCGAGGCCGACTTCTGAAAACACGGTCACATCCAACCCTACATTGAAATCTATTGGATTATCTTGTCCAAGATAGTTGCCATTGCCACGGAAGAAGAACCCG
>JAUNNU010000079.1:0-6204 GCA_030537295.1 Bacteroidia bacterium | reverse complement strand
CAAAGTCCTTTGAATAAAGGAATTCCTGATTCATCCTAACCCTCCAGTCGATATTGAAGAAAAGCCTGCCGGAGCGGAAACCGACATCAAGCAAATCAAAAGAGAATGTCGAATTAAGGCAGTTTCCCTGTTCCTTGAGACCGTCAACGAACTTAACCCCGTCGATGTACATTTCCCCATTTTCGTCGGTACTGTAGATATTCTCATACTTCAAACCTGAGTTATACGCCGCCACGTTTACGTTGGACACGCCCAATCCGACCATCCCCCTATACGGCACTCTTATTCCAGGATTGAAGAAATTCTGAAACGGCATTTGCGGCAGAAGCGAGAACGTAATTCCATCATTCTGCGCTCTTGAAGTCATTGACATGACAACCAGCAAACTGATTACGAATATTTTATATATCTTTTTCATGGTTCAATCATTTATAATACATCATCAATGTCAATTTCGGTGGTTTTTGTCATCAGGCCGATGCTGACAACGACCATATCAGTCGCTCTGAAAACGACCTCCTGTCCTGTTGTCGTCAATCGAATCTTGAAAATCAATTTATCGGCATTCATCACGTTGTCAAGCCGTTCCGCCGTGACAGCAACGATATTTGTCGTATTCATCGGCTCGCCGCCGAAGCCCGACGGAATCTTGTTGTTAGTCTCATCGAACAACGAGTCTGTCACCACGCCGTTTTCCATCAGGTACGCCTGCAATTCAAGTTCGACAGGCAGCCCGTTGGTCAGGTTGAATTTAAAATCAAATTCATTTATGTAATTTTGCACAGACATTTCGCCCACATCCATGTCCAAGGTGTCGCAGTACACCAACTCATTGATTTTCATCCCAAGTTTGATGTTCATAATGGTTGCGATATCGAGGTGCGATTCTTCATACACACCGATGGCGTCCTCGTCGATAATCTTCAAATCGCCCGAATATGTGAATTTCTCATACTCTTCCAGAACATCTATATAATCGATTATCTCGCCTGTGACATCCAAATCCTTGTAGGAAGGAGTCTGTTGTAATTCAAATGTGATGCTTTCGGTTTTCAGGATATTTATATCAGCACTATCTTTTTTCGTGCGCAGCTGCATGGTATCGACATTTGCTTGGACACCGAATCCGAAAGTGTTGAGATATTTGATGATTACATTCGGTTTGTTGACATTCAAGTCGCCAGTAACATTTTCAAGATTGAATTCAATGTCCTCGACGACTCCGCCGTATCTTATCGAAGGCACATTGACGATACCCTCGACCGACTTCAGCCTGAGTCCTGAAATGCTGCCGAGCAGATTAATGCCATGGCTTCCGCCGATGCTCTCCACCGCCGAGATATATTCATCGATCTGGCTCAAGGTCGTATTCTCATCAAATATGACTGACGGCACCACAATCCTGATGTTCGCCTGCATTTCGACACTGTCGTTGACAGGCGTGATTGTGCATCCGGCCAAATCCTTCAAGACATTTCCATGGTTGCCTACGACAAGTGAAAAAGGTCCGTCACCATCAACGATAGCCGACGACATGACGGTAATCCAACACTGCATCATGTTCTCGTCAAAGCCGTCAACGTCAAGGAGAAAATCTATAGAGCCACTTTTCATCACAACCTTCAATATTGAGAAATTCTCGACTGCGAACGGCAGTTTCGGGAAATCAGGAATCAGAATCGTGGTGTCAAGCTTGAACTCGTATGAAAACGGTGTCGGTGGCACTCCGCCGCCGCTTGCAATAAGGTCACGAATCTCATACACCTCCTCCGGGACAGCGATCTCCTGAATGTCAATCTCACCCGAAACATCAATGTCAATTTCGTCGATTTCATTCAGGAGTTTCTCACCTGAAACGACATCTTTCGCAGTATCAGCCACATAGGCATAATACAACGCGCCGCTCTCATCAGTGAATACGAATGAGTTCCAAACCGAATCAATCATATCCAGCGCGTCGCGGACTGTAATCGTGTCATCTTTCAAAAGCGGAATCGCAAATTTGTTGTCAGTCTTGATTTTCGTGACATTATTTCTTTTACAGGATAACACCGCACACATCAAAACAAATGCCGTTACAGCCAAGACAATGTTATAACATTTCTTACTCATCACTATTTTATTTTTAAAGTCATCGAATCAAAAAAACATTGCTGCGAAATTAGTAATTATTTTTCACAATAAAACATAATTTTTTTATATTTTTGCAAAAAATTTTGCGATGGATTCAACAGCATTGACAGTTGTAATGTTAGGCGGTCTGGTTTTCGCTGCGCACGTATTCACAGAACTATTCAGCCGCCGCAGGGTGCCGGACTTACTACTATTATTAATAATAGGTGTATTCATTGGCCCTGTTTTCAAGGTTGTCACGCCAGATGCATTCGGCACGACAGGCAACGTCTTCTCGACAATCACCCTCGTCATCATCCTTTTCGAGAGCGGTTCTGAATTGAGTCTCAACATCATACGAGAATCGTTCAAAGGCATGATATCGCTGACGTTGTTGAGTTATTTCAGCATAATGGCCGCATTGGGGCTTCTTGGTCATTATTGTCTTGGGATTCCGTGGGTGACATCTTATTTCATGGGAGCCGTTTTAGGTGGAGCCGCCGAAGCGATAGTCATCCCATTGACCAAGCAATTGAAAATCAGCAACAACTGCAAGACCACGATGGTTTTGGAGACATCGTTCAGCACAGTTATTTGTTTCATCATATCCATAGCCCTCCTCAAGGCGATACAAAACAATGATTTTTCCCTCGGCGAGGTGACAGGAAACGTCATCTCATCGTTCACGCTTGCCGGAATACTCGGCTTTCTCGGAGCGGTGTTTTGGGCGACCGCCTTGCAGCGGATCAGAACCGTGAAAAACTCCACTTTCACGACGCCGGCGTTTGTCTTCATCATCTACGGAATCAACTCGCTGCTCGGTTTCTCCGGTGAAATCGCCGCCCTGACATTCGGCATCACACTCGCAAACATCGACTCTGTTTATAATTCAATGTTCAAGAAATTCTTCAAGAAAAAACCCAACACGTTGAATTACAACGAGAGAATGCTTTTTTCAGAAATCGCATTCCTCTTGAGGACTTTTGTTTTCATCTATATCGGAATCTCAATACAGCTTTCCGACTGGAAATCAATCCTCATCGGGGTGGTAATCGTATTCATCTTGTTCATTCTCAGAACCTTATCAGTAAGATATTCAATAGTCAAAAAAGGAAACGAGTACACGGAATTAGAGACGATGTACATGTCATGCTTTGTCTCAAAGGGATTGGCCGCAGCCGTCCTCGCCACCATGCTCACCATGATTGATGTCCCTGGCGCCGAAATGGTCAAAAACATCGTGTATTCAGTGATTTTCTTCAGCATCATCGCCACCTGCCTGCTGATCCCAATCGTAGAAAAATCGAAGTTTTTCCAGAAAATGTTGAGATTTGCATTGTTCTTTTCGCCCCAAAAAAGAAAAAAAGAAACTGACGACACACTTTCAGACGAAGAAAATCCATCACAACAAATTGATAATCAAGATGTTATTTTAATTGAAAATAATTCTGAAAAAAATTGCGATTGATTAAATAAAAAGTATTATTTTTGCGCTCCGAAAAGAAAGAAAGATAAAAGATATGTATTTAACTGCAGAAAAGAAACAAGAGATTTTCACAGCTTACGGTAAAAACGCACAGGATACCGGTTCAGCAGAAGGACAAATTGCATTGTTCACATTCAGAATCAAGAATTTGACAGAGCACATGAAAAAGAGCAAAAAAGACGTTGCCACAATGCGTTCTTTGGTCGCTCTCGTAGGTAAGAGAAGAAAGCTCCTCGCCTATCTGAAGAAAAACGATATCGAAAGATACCGTACAATCATCAAGGAATTAGGTATCAGAAAATAAAAGCATTGGACTTCAATGCGATTGCAAAAAAAGGCAACGTATGATTGCCTTTTTTTGCATTGTTGTATCTATATTCTAAAGCGGTTTTTTTTAATTATTACAAAAAGAGTTATTATGGGTCCAGAAGGAGTAAAACAGACCTTACAGGTGGGTAATGATGTCATTACCATCGAGACTGGCCGTTTGGCTAAACAGGCCGACGGAGCTGCTGTTGTCAGATGTGGCAACACCATGCTTTTAGCGACAGTCGTAGCAGCAAAAGACGTGAAAGACGAGGCAGACTTCCTGCCGCTTTCAGTCGATTACAAAGAGAAATACGCAGCCACCGGAAAGTTTCCGGGAGGCTTCTTCAAACGTGAAGGCAAGCCGTCAGACTATGAGATTCTGATCTCACGTCTCGTTGACCGCGCCATCCGTCCGTTATTCCCTGACGATTTCCATGCGGAGATCCAGGTTCAAATCACGCTTCTCTCCGGCGAGAAGAACGTCCTTCCTGACGCTTACGCGGCATTGGCGGCATCAGCGGCCATCAGCGTGTCGGACATCCCGTTCCACGGTCCTATCTCAGAAGTCCGCGTGGCGATGATCAACGGCGAATACGTCATCAACCCGCGTCAGGACCAACTTGAGAACGCCGACCTCGAACTCATGGTTGGTGCCACGATGAAAGACATCTGCATGGTCGAAGGCGAATCGAAAGAAGTGTCAGAAGAACAGATGATTGGTGCTTTGAAGGCGGCGCACGAAGCCATCAAAGGTCAGTGCCAGGCACAGCTTGACCTCGCAGCAAGAGTTGAGAAAGCCAACCCGAAACGCGAATACTGCCACGAAGTTAACGACGAAGAGATGCGCGCCGAGATGACGGCACAGCTCTACAAACCGTGCTATGACTTCGCCCTGACAGGCAACGCCAACAAACATGAACGCGAAGACGCATTCGCGGCAATACTTGACAACTATCTCACAAAATATACAGAAGAGGAACTCGCAGAAAAAGCTGCGATAGCGAAACGTTATTTCCACGACATCGAGCGTAAGGCGGTGCGTGACGCCATCCTCATCGAGCGCAAACGTCTCGACGGACGTATGCTCAACCAAATCCGCCCCATCTGGACGGAAGTTGACGTGCTCCCTTCATGCCACGGCTCGGCGATCTTCACACGCGGTGAGACCCAGGCCTTGGTGACGGTGACACTCGGCACCAAGCTCGACGAACAGACCATCGACGGCGCCGTCGTTGAAGGCACAAACAACTTCATGCTCCATTACAACTTCCCGAGCTTCGCCACAGGCGAATGCAAGGCGAGCCGCGGCGTCAGCCGTCGTGAGATCGGTCACGGCAACCTCGCCGAGAGAGCTCTTAAGAACATGATCCCTGACGGCGAAGAGAACCCTTACACAATCCGCGTCGTATCGGACATCCTTGAGTCAAACGGCTCATCGTCAATGGCATCAGTCTGTGGCGGCACCCTCGCACTCATGGACGCCGGCGTCAAGATGAGAAAGCCTGTCGCAGGTATCGCAATGGGACTCATCACTGACAACGAAACCGGCAAATACGCAGTCCTGTCTGACATCTTAGGTGACGAAGACCACCTCGGCGACATGGACTTCAAGGTCACGGGAACAAAAGACGGCATCACGGCATGCCAGATGGATATAAAGGTTGACGGTCTTTCATACGAGGTTCTCACCGAGGCCCTCGCACAGGCCAGAGAAGGCAGACTTCACATCCTCGGCGAGATGGCCAAGACCATCACCGAGCCACGCGCCGACTACAAGGAGTCAGTGCCTCGCATCGAGAAGATCATCATCCCGAAAGACTTCATCGGCGCTGTCATCGGACCTGGCGGAAAAGTCGTTCAGGAAATCCAGAAGACAACCAACACCGTCATCGTCATCACGGAAGACGATAAATGCGGCATAGTCGAGATCGCCTCCACAAACAAGGAAGACCTCGAAGCAGCGAAGGCGAAGGTCAAAGCTATCGTCGCCGTGCCTGAAGTAGGCGAGGTTTACGATGGTGTCGTCAAGTCAATCATGGCATTCGGCGCATTCGTGGAGATTCTCCCTGGCAAGGACGGTCTGCTTCACATCTCGGAGATCGACTACAAACGTCTTGAGTCGATGGACGGCGTGTTGAAGGAAGGCGACAGGATCCAGGTGAAGCTCATCGAGATTGACCCGAAGACCAACAAGCTCCGTCTGTCACGCAAGGCATTGCTCCCGAAACCTGAAGGTTATGTCGAGAAGCCGGAGAGACCGCGCGGCGAACGCAAAGATGGCGAGCGCAGAGGCGGCG
>JAUNNU010000186.1 GCA_030537295.1 Bacteroidia bacterium | reverse complement strand
CGCCAAATAGGTTGTTTTACACCGCCATTGTTTAGTTGGCATGATAGCCTCCTTTTTTAGCAACGCCCTCAAAACGAATGAGTCCTTCTTTTTTAAGTACTCCTAAATAACGCTGCGTGGTGCGCAAACTGCGGTCTAAACGATTCGCCAGCGAGGGCGCGTTCATACCGGGTTGTCTGCGAATAGTTTCTAACAAAACTTTACGGAAATCCTCTTGACGAGGTCCCGCTTCGGTTTCTTTAAACAATCGGAGGATGTCTGATTGCGTCATAATGACTCTATCAGCCACGAAGTGGGCGAATATGTCCGGATTGTTGTGACCTAACTCCAAGGCGGATATATATTCCGAACGGCAAATCGCCGGAATAAGGGCAATATTATAATCATTACGCATTAGTGATAAGTTCATCAGTAAGCGCGACACTCTACCATTGCCATCTACAAACGGATGAATATACACAAATCGCTTATGTAACTCCGCCGCCAAAACTACCGGATGTATCTTCCCTTCTTGATTATTATACCACCGAACCAATTGCTGCATCTTTTTATCTATCTCAGCAATGGGCGCGACTGCATGTTGACTGCCACTAATGAATACCGGCACCTTACGATACATGCCGGCTCGCTCGGTGTCAATCTGCTGATAAAATAGACGATGAATGGTTTTGATGGTTTCTTCCGTCAGCGGAGCTTCATGACTTATTTCGTAAAGGAAGTCGTATGCCTTGGCATGTCCCACAGCCTCATAAACATCGCGCAGAGGCTTCCCCTCAATGGTCAATCCGTCCTCAATAATTACCTTGGTTTCTGATTCGGTCAGGCTGTTGCCTTCTAAAGCATTACTGGTATAAGTTAAACCTACGCGGTAATATTCTCGTAAGGATTGGAGAGTCTCCTTCGAAAGAGGACGATATGCCCACAACGCACGTTGCTGCTGCTCGCATTGATTCAATTTGTTTAATAATTCTTGATCCATCTATCTTGTAGGTGTCTTTCTTTTGCAGTTCGCGAGCGCAAAATTACAACATTTTCACATATACGTAAGAAAAATCAGCGAAATATCTTTCAGCCATTAGCTATTAGCAATGAACTCTTTCACCTTTATTCTTCATCTACCTTGATGAATTTCACTTTCTTTATCTTGTAAAGCTGAATGGTCTTTCCATCCTCGCCTTCAATCTCAATCGCAGTACCAGGCTGCTTGGTGCCCCATTCTTCAAGCACACTTCTAACTCTGTCCTCAAATGTTTTCTGCTGGTCGATAAGTGCCAAAGCCGCATAATAGGCTTCTAATGTTCCGTCGAAAGTCGTTGCATTTTCTATTGTGCTGATGCCGGTTGCAATAGTGTTTCTGTCCGTGTCCGAAAGTGTGTTTACGGTCTGCATGGCAGCATCGATTTTTGCTATCGCGTATTCCTTCCATTCATTCAAAGGAACTTCGACCTTGTTGTTGCCGCTAAAATGATTTTTGTACGCCTCATACAATGCTGAGGGAACAATAATCACGGTACTTTCAATAAAAATTTTGTTCGAGATACCGGACAAATCCTCCGAACTCATATAGACCTTGGTCAGTTGGCAACCGGCGAAGGCAAGAAGTCCAATGTTTTTCAGCGAAGCGACAAGTGTCAGTTCTCCTGAAATGCCCGCGCCATCGAAGGCTTTTTCTCCAATCGTTTCCAGCTGCGAACCTTCCGCAAAGGTCAATGTCGTCAAGCCACTGCAATTGCCGAAGGCAGAATTTCCGATGCTTGTCACCAAAGATAGATTTCGTGCTGCAAAGATACGACACTTTTTATATTCAGATGGTTAAGTTTCGAGGGTTCGTGCAACACGCGTTTAACAACCGCCTAACTGTTGAAGATCACCGCCATCAGCACATTCCCGACCATTCCGAGCGTCGTCTTGTCGATGTTGTTCAGGTTGTCTTCGAGTGTGTGCCAGTACGGGACGAAGCTGCTTTCGTCGCTGTCAACAAGATGGATGAGGTCGATCATCGGGATGCCGGCGAAATGGTTCACATAGATGTGGTCGTCGTTGATAGGCTGTCCTAACTCGTTGATGAAGAACTCGTCGTAGCCCATTTCGCGTGCCGTGCGCCACACCTTGTTCAAGACCCATGATGCGTATTGTTGCGAATAATATTCTTTGGGGAAGCGCGGGTTGCTCGCCCCGACCATGTCTAAAAGTATTCCGTAATAAGCTGTATATCCGGCTGTGTGCGGGTTTTTCGCCCAGTGCTGTGAGCCGAGCGCCCACGCGAAGTTGTCGTGCTGCTCTTCCGGTACGAACTGCGGTGCACCGTAGTCTTCGAGGTCGAAGAAGATAAGGTCGATGCCGATGTTACCGTCAATCTTATTGGTTTTCAACACCCTTGCCATCTCCATCATCACGCCGCAGCCGCTGGCGCCGTCGTTTGCGCCGTCTATAGGTTTGCGCCAGTTGGCCTCGTCGGGGTCGTTGTCGGCGAAGGGACGCGAATCCCAGTGCGAGGCGATGATGATTCTCTTCTTGGCGTCAGGATTGAAGGAAGCAATGATGTTCTGTCCATCGATGCCGCGGCCGTCGTACAGGCGTGTGCGGAAATCCTGGATAAAGACGGTGTCGCAGTAATTGTTCAATGTGTTCACAAACCACTCGGCGCATTGCTGATGTGCTTTGGATTCGGGGACTCTCGGCCCGAACGCAAGCTGCTCTTCAACGAAATGATAGGCCGAGTCGGCGTTGAAAGCCGGTGCCACGACGGTCTTCTTTTCGGTCTTTTGCGATGTCGTCTGCGTCGGTTTCGTATTCGTGTCGCATGACGCAAAGACGATGGCAATCAATAAGAAATATAATATTTTTTTCATTTTTTAACACAAGTTGCACGAGTTTCTTTTTTAACA
>JAUNNU010000078.1 GCA_030537295.1 Bacteroidia bacterium | reverse complement strand
GTAAGATGGGTTGTAATGAATTTCCTTAACGTCATTGATTCCGTACGAGGCCAATGCTTCTCTGATTTCATTAGTATTTTTAGCCATAATTGATGTTTTAAAATTTTTGCAAAATTAATATAATTTATCCAACCAAAACATTAATATTAATTTTTTTGAGATAAAAATGTTCATGTTTCATAAAAAAATGTACTTTTGCGACTTTAAAATAAGTCAGAAATATGACGTATGTTTTATTTTATTTGATATTATATCCATTGTCAATTTTGCCTTTGGGACTGTTGTATGTTTTGCTTTCCCCTTTTTATTTGATAATGTCTTTCGTCATCCGTTATCGTAAGAAGGTGATTGATAAGAATTTACATGATTCATTTCCTGAATGGGACGAGAAGAGAATACGGAAAGTGAGGAATAGGTTTTACTGGCATTTCACGCAGATAGCGGCGGAGATGCTTAAGATGCTGACGATGAGCCGTCGCAACGTGATGCGTCGTTACCGTTGTTCGAATCCGGAAATTGTCAATAAGTTTTATGAAGAAGGCCGCAGCGTGGTGCTGATGTCGAGCCATTATAACAACTGGGAATGGATGGTTTTGAGTGTTGATATGCAGTTCAAGCATCACGGGATAGGAGTGGGGGCGCACAACACGAATCAGGTTTTTGAGAAGCTAATTAACAGAGCGAGAACGCGTTACGGCGACCAAGTGGTGTTTCACGACAATGTGCGCGAGGTTATGGCGTATCACGAGAACAATCACATTCCGGCGGCATACATGATTTTGTCGGACCAGAACCCCAGCAATCCGCAGCGTTGCTATGTGACTGATTTCTTAAACCATAGGACGGGTTTCATCCGCGGGGCGGAGGGCTTTGCCAGAAAATATGATATGCCGGTACTTTATTATGAAGTCGTGAAGGAGAGAATTGGCAAATACCGTATTGACGTGAAACTTATCACCGAACATCCGAACGAGCTGCCCGAAGGTGCCGTGATGCAGAAATACGTTGATTGTCTTGAAGATACGATAAGAAGAGAACCCGCATTCTGGCTTTGGAGCCATCGCCGTTGGAAGCATAAGTTCGATTAGTGCGGGATAAAGTGCGGTCGATTTGTTCGACTGAAATCAGTGTAAAATACTGTTTTACAGCAAAGGCACCATATAAATGGGCAGGAATTGACAGCCGTTTTTTTCGACGAAATCCATGTAATGGATGATGTAAGGTTGATGTATCTGTGTGGGGAACTTTTTCCTGAATTTTTCCAAGGAGGAAAGCGTGTAATTTTTCCCGGACTTCACCTCAATTGGACAAATGTTATGGGCGTTTGTCAGCGTTGGTTTCTCCACAAGAAAATCTATCTCCATGCGATTTTCTGCCATGTCAGAGTTCTTGCTGTAGAAATAGAGTGAATGACCGCTGGCAACTAACATTTGTGCCACGATGTTCTCCAACAACATGCCCTCGTTGATTTCAAGTTTGTCGAGCATCAGCTTCTGGTAAAGTTCCTCACCTTGGATAAGCTTCTCATCAAAAGCATGTGAAATGAGCAGACCAGTGTCGCCCATGTAGCACTTGAACGTAAGGTTGTCGCGTTTAAGTTTCATGCCAACCTGCGGCTCGGTGACATTGTTGCAGGTGTTGATGAACCGAGCATCTTTAAGCCACAGAAACGATGATTCGTAACTTCTGTATCGTGCGCCTTTTGCCATTTCACTTAGTCTGAATCTCTTCTCATGTTTCTGAAGTTCGCCAGGTATCTGATCCCAGACGGCCTTCACCTTCTCGGTATATCCCTTCACGTGCTTGTCGATGCTTTTTCGATAGAGCGACAGGATGTCACGTTTCGCGACATCGACTTTCTGGAAATTTTTCGTTTCAATGAACTTCAAAACCGCCTGTGGCATTCCACCAACGATGAGGTATTCCCTGAACAAAGTCATAGTCTTGCGGTGCATGGGTCCCATTGGCAGTTTGTTCTCGAAGCAATGCCTTATGAATGGGAATGTCATCTCGTCGCCTGTCGCCCAAAGGAATTCCTCAAAATCCATCGGGTTCATCTGTAAGGGCCGTTCCTCTGATGGTATGAGGATGTCCTGTGTGTTCTCATTGATGCTGACCAACGAGCCTGTTTCTATGTAGTCATAACGTCGGTCGGCGACAAGGTGCTTGATGGCCTGTCGCGCCATCGGGTATTTCTGAACCTCATCGAATATGATAATAGACTGTCTTTCAAAAAGTTGAACTCCCGAAACATTTTGAAGGAATATCAGGAAAGTGTCGGTTTCATTCAGATATTCATCGAACACCGATTTCATGGCTTTGCTGATATGGGAGAAATCGACAAGTATGTACGATTTATATTCATTTCGGGCGAATTCCTCCACAATGTAGCTTTTGCCCACACGCCGTGCACCCTCGATGAGGAGTGCAACAGCACCTTGCTCCTCGTTCTTCCATTTCAGAAGTTCATTATAAATCTTCCTTTTCATGTGCAGATATTTTTGGCGCAAAAATACAAAAAAAACACCAAACCGAGATTTTTTTCTTGACTATTTTGCACCAAACCGAGATTTTTTAACCGTGTTGTTTGCACCAAACCGAGATTTTTGATTTGAAAAATTCGTGTGTCAAGTATGCAAATGTTATCAATGCGACAATTCTCAATGCCTTGAATTTATTTTGAATATCGACGGAACAATTTCCCTCCATCCCTTCCACCACCGCAAACAACTCCTCAACCTTTGACACTATCCGATGAAAGTGTTCTGTTACACTTCACCTATGTGGTGATTGGTTGACTTGAGCAAAAGCACTTAATAAAATCGATGAAAATGGTTTTAGTATATGTGTCGTGCGAATTTTGTTTGTCTCTTAGTTTGGTTGCTTCCAAAAATTTTTTCATTCAAGCAATTGTCGTATTAAAAAAAGTTGTACTTTTGCAGCATCTCAGCAACCAGGATGTTGAAAGAGAAACGGGACCGTCAAGTGCGGTCCTTGCTTTTTATAAATTCCTCATATTCTTTAACTAAACGTCTCATTCGATTGCTGTATTCAATGTAATATGCTGTCCACAACAACACATAATCTCCGTGATTTCTTAAAACTATTAAATACTTTTCTTCTTCATGTAGGATTAGGATGTTATGCTTGTCGCCACGAATATTTTGCCATACTTTCAAAATCGGATGACTTACATGGTCTATCATTACCCGTGGGAATGCGATTCTCTCCATTCTGCGCAGATCAGGTTTTCGGTTCTCTTCTTCATCGCCTTCATGTGTAATATGGTAAAACGTGTGCTCTTTACCAAATTCCATGGGATATTTTTTCAATGCGAAGCGTTTCCCTTCCCAATTTGGTTTTGAATCGACAAAATCACGTTTGAAGATGGCATATACCGCTTCCATGTATTGACTGAAATCACCATCGAAATCTTCAAGCAGTATCAAGGGTGGCATAATCAAACTATTATTTTTTTCTGTCATAGTTGCGGCTTCCAGAAAAACAAGTTAAATTTATCTTCTTTATATAATGTGGAACGAGTAAGGGAGTATCCGGATTTTTCCTTTATCAACTCAATGAGTTTCAATTTGGCGGCACTTCCAGTCAATCCCCGCTGATAATAAACAACAGCGCCGAGAAGCAGGTCGGTGAGCTGAACCAATTCAACATCGCTTGAATCGACTTGTTGAATACGTTTTATCATTGACTGATCAAAATCATAATGACTGGTAGAAATGACCTCTTTCAGTTTTCTCACCTTTTGTTCACTTTTTGTATCTTTGATATCAATATAAACCTCATAATAATCGCCCGGAGTGATAATGGTTTTCAAAAGGTTGAAATACATTTTATAGTAGAAATCATCGTGAGATTGACAAAAATAATTGTGATTGAGTTGAGATTTGTCGGATACGATTAGTGCTCTGAAATGAAGATTCGGATTCGTGAAAAAATAATTCAAAACCTCTTCGTAGTAGTCTATTTTTGCAGGTGAAACGGCATTCCATTTCAATTCGCAGTGAGGTTTCAGACCATGTTTGGTCTTAATACCTCTTAATTCACGAAAAATTTCCAACCTGTCTTCTTTCGCACACCAAACACATCCCAACCCCATCGGTTTAATGCCATCGTGTTCCAAATGGCAACTTTCATCACAATATATGTTATAGTTCTGGTTCATTTTTACTTGAATTTTCAAACTGCAAAAATACTCAAATGAACAATATCTTTTCTGCAAATTGCAAATTATTATCCCCTATCAGATTTCTTTTTTCTCACCAATCACCTCTCACTTCATCCCCTCCACCAGCTCCATCAACTCCTCAACCCTCGCCACGATGCGCCGCTGCTCGGCGAGGGGAGGAAGTGAAATCGGTAGATTTCTAAAAATCTCCTTGTTTAAATGCGGTATGGCTGCTCCTTTCTTTGAATTACGGAATAGGTTTTTATAGAAAAGAATTTGCATTAACAAATAAGGCTTGTATAGTACAGAATTGATGATTAATTGTTTGAATGTACTTCCCATAATCCCATCTACAGGAACTTCAAAAACTTCACCTGAATTTTCACCATCCACAAGAATAATATTATCACCTTTCAACACATGCTTTCCACCTTGGATATATTCAGCAGAAGATTTTCCACGTAAATATTTTGCATCAAGTAGAATTCCTTTTTCATTACTTTTAATACCATCCTCCAAATAACAAAGGTCTTGAAGTTTACACCACTCCCATCTTTCTGGAATTTCGAACGGTTTTTCCTCGTCGGTGATGGGGGTGGTTTCGAGGTCTTTCTTTTTCAGTTTGCCGGCTTTTACTAATTGTTCTTTCTCCTTGCGGATTTGAGCGAGCAATGCGGAGGCGGGCTCGTCGGCCGGGTCCTGCGGCACCAATTTACCCTGTATGGCCTGCTGCAAGATGCTCTTCTTCAACGCTTCCGGCAACGCTTCGTTCAACCGGTTCAACTTCTCCTGCGCCGCGCCGTACTCCTCCACCAACGGCATCAACTCCTCTATCTTGGCAACAATACGGTGTTGCTCGGTGAGAGGGGGAAGGGGAATGAAGGTTTCAAGAATATTGGCCACAGACAATCCCGGTTGGGCAGTTGCTGTTGCGTATTGATTCAAATTGGATGCTGTAAGAAAATAGTAAGCCCAGAATTCATTTGTCTGAGCATAAGTTGTTACAACGACCGCATGTTCTGTAGCTTGAAACTTTCCAGTTGCCATATTAACACATCCACATAAGGCACCTTGACGTCCCACAATAGGAAAAATACCTTCGTAATTATATTTACCAATATAGCCTCTTACTCCATTCCCACCGTAACATAAGTATGGATGAGTCCCATTCTTTTCTTGACTTAGTTCTGAAGCATTAATATTTTTCCCTGCTTGCATCGAAAAAACATCCTTTAACCTTACCCACTCCCAACTTTCCGGAATCTCGAACGGTTTTTCCTCGTCGGTAATGGGGGTGGTTTCGAGGTCTTTCTTTTTCAGTTTGCCGGCTTTTACTAATTGCTCTTTCTCCTTGCGGATGCGGGCGAGCAATGCGGAGGCGGGCTCGTCGGCCGGGTCTTGGGGAACCAATTTGCCCTGTATGGCAAGCTGGAGAATGGCGTTTTTCAGTTGTTTTCCGGTCATCGTGCCTAAAATTTTATGCCCAACATTTCCTGAATTTTGCCCAGCGTGGCGTCAATCTTGTGGTCGAGTGCCTCGCGCTGCTGCCAGTAGTTGCGCAGCAGTTCGTCGGGCGGCAGCACCTCCTCTTCGTCCTTCGGGAACTTGCACTGGTCGAAGTTGCAGTCCATATCAAGGAGCTGCTGTGCCGTAAACACGCGCGATTTCTCGCCCGTCTCGTCGCTCACAATTTCGTGGCGGTTGTTCCACCAATCCTGTATGGGCTGGGTGTGTTCCACCTTCATCGGCTTGGTCTTGCTGAAGTGCTTGTAGCCGTCAGGCATATCCAAGCGGTAGAACCAAGTCTGGTTGGTGCAGAAGCCCTCGGCTGCGTCGTCGGACTTTTCGTTGTTGAAGAAAAGGATGTTGGTGGCGATGCTGGTGTAGGGCGAAAAGATGGAGCCGGGCAGACGGATGATGGTGTGCAGGTTGAACTTGCGGAGCAGATTTTCCTTGAGAGCCAGTTTTGCGCCGTCGGTGCCAAAGAGGAATCCGTCTGGGATGATGACGCCGCAGCGGCCGCCCGCCTTGAGCCGGTACATGATGAGGGCGATGAAGAGGTCGGCGGTTTCGCTGCTGCGGTAGGCGCTCGGGAAATTGCTTTGCACGCTGGTGCCGGTGCTTCCGCCGTAGGGCGGGTTCATCCCGATGACGTCAACCTTGTCCGTCTCCTTGAAGTCGCTCACGTTGATGCCGAGCGAGTCGCAATGGCGGATGTTGGGCGCTTCAATGTCGTGCAGCAGCAGGTTGGTGATGCTCAGCAGATACGGCAGCGGCTTCCACTCCTGTCCCACGGCGGCGCGTTGCAGTTTGTCGTTGTCGGCGGCCGATTTCACCTGTGGGGCGAGGTGGTTGAGTGCGGAGGTGAGGAAACCGCCCGTGCCGGAGGTGAAGTCGCCGAAGGTTTCGCCCAGTTGCGGGTTAAGCATTTTCACGATGAAGTCGGTGAGGGCGCGCGGCGTATAGAACTCGCCCGCATTGCCCGCCGACTGCAAGTCCTTGAGGATGCCCTCGTAGATGTCGCCGAAGGTGTGGCGGTCTTCCGCATCATCGAACTCGATTTCGTTCACGATATTCACCACCTGCCGGAGCAGGGTGCCGTCTTTCATATACTGGTTGAGGTCGGCGAAAGTCTCGGGCACGATGCTTTTGGCGCGGGGCGTGTCGGCGGTCACCGCAATGCCCTTGATGTGCTGGCCTTCGTATTCCACGTCCTGCCCTTTGACGACGGGGAAGAGCGCGTTGTTGATGAAGTTCAGCAAAGCGTCGCCGGTGAGGGCGTTGCCGTCTTTGTTGTCGATGGCCCAGTTGCGCCAGCGCAGCGGTTCGGGAATGATGCTGACGTACTCTTTCTTGTCTCTGCGTGCTTTATATTCCCAGGTTTCCTCCTGCGTGTCATACACTTTGAGGAAAAACATCCAGGTCATCTGCTCGATGCGCTGTGCGTCGCCGTTGATGCCGGCATCGGAGCGCATAATGTTCTGTATTCGTTTGATGATATTGTTGACGGGCATAGATTATTTACGCTACTTTATAAATTTCTTCTTCTAATTCTTTTATTGCCTTTTCAAAGCCGTCTTGGCCACCGAAGAGTTTGATAATCTTGGTGGGTTTGCCAATCTGGTTGAATGGCGGGATTTCCAGAATGTCGGCGCGCTCGAAGTCGAGGATGCCGTTTTCGGCGTACTTGTCGAGCAGGGCTTCCAGCACCTCGCGGGCCTTGCCTTCGTACTTGCCGAAGTAGTTGCGCTTCTTCACGTTGTTGGCGCGTTCTTTGCGGGTGAGCGGCGGCTGGTCGTAGGCCACGTGGCAGATGATGTCGAAAATGTCGGCATCTTTCAGGGCGGCATTCTTTTCGCGTACGGCATCAATGAGGATAGCGTACTCTTTCAGTTCGTCGAGGATGGACTGCTTGCGCTCGGTTTCCGTCCAGGTCTGGATGAACTGGTCGAGGGTTTCATAATGTTGGCGGATTTGTTTGCGGGCAAAGGTCTGCACGCTTTCCGTGCGCATCGTCTTGCCATCTTCGCCCAGCACGCTCACAATCTCCGACTCTATGCGGATGTTCTGACCATTGATAACATATTTGTTGCGTGGCTGAGGGGGCAAAGGTGGTTGTGTTAGAGCTCCGCCACCGTTTCCGCCACCTTGGTTTCCACCACCTTTAGGCGGTTCCGGGTCACCATCAAATTCGGGGTCTTTGAACTTGGCGGTGGCGTTGCGGAAATCCAAAATCTCCAAATGCCACTTGCCTTTGTCTTTGCGTAGTCGGGTACCACGCCCGATAATCTGCTTGAATTCCGTCATTGATCCAATTTCCTTGTCAATAACGATGAGTCCGCAAGTCTTGCAGTCCACGCCCGTGGAAAGGAGTTCGGAGGTGGTTGCAATAACCGGATAAGGTTCATCCACACTGATGAAATTGTCCAGCTGCTTTTTGCCTTCGCGGTCTTCGCCCACAATGCGCGTGACGTAGTACGGATTCTTTTTACACATATCCGCATTCATACTCACGAGGAGGGAACGCATCTCGGCGGCTTCATCAATGTCGGAGCAGAAGACGATGGTCTTGGTCATCTGGCCGATGTCGTGCAGCATTCGCGTGATGCGGCTGGCGACAATGATGCGCCGCATTTTAATGGCGATGTCGCGCCCGAAGTTCTGACGTTGATACAACTTTTGTTCAATCTCTTGTCCGAAAAGGTCAAGCTCGCCTTCATCGGGTGTCCAGCCTTGCAAATCCACGTTGATGAAATCAGCGGTCACGCGATAGGGCGCGAGGAAACCGTCGTTGATGCCTTGCAAAAGCGAATAGGTATAAACGGGTTCGCCGAAATAATCGAGATTGTTGGCCCCTTCCACGGCTTTTGGCGTGGCCGTCATACCGATCTGCGTTGCGTTGTCGAAATATTCAAGCACTTTGCGCCAGGCGGAGTCGTCCTTCGCACTGCCGCGGTGACACTCATCCACGATGATGAGGTCGAAGAAGTTCTTCTGCACCTCCAAAAACGGATCCCGTTCCCCCTCTTTCCCAACAAGTTGGTGATACAAGGCCATATACACTTCGTATGCGGAGTCTATTTTATCTTCGCCTTCGCCCACGGAAGTGATTTTAGTCATAAACTTCTTGAATGGCTTGAAGTCCTGGTTCATTGTCTGGTCAATGAGAATGTTGCGGTCGGCGAGGTAGAGGATTTTCTTCTTGGTGCCGCTCTTGTGTAGCCGGTGGATGATTTGGAAAGCGGTGTATGTCTTTCCCGTTCCGGTAGCCATCACAATCAAGACACGTTGCTGCCCTTTGGCGATGGCTTCCACCGTGCGGTCAACGGCGATGCGCTGGTAGTAGCGCGGTTCGTAACTGTAAGCATCGTAATAGTAAGGCGTTTCCACGATTTTCTGTTCGCTCTCGCTGTAGTTCTTGCTGGCGAGATAACGCTGATACAAATCATCTTCGGAGGGAAACTCGTCCATTTTCAGTTCGGTTTCCTTTCCTGTGGTGAAATCGTGTTCCAGAAACGCGTCGCCATTGCTTGAGTATGCGAATTTCAAATCTAAGATTTGAGCATAGTCGATGGCTTGCTGAATGCCGCCGCCAACAGCGTGTTTGTTGTCTTTGGCCTCCAAAACGGCAATGGGCTTTCCATTGTGGTACAGCAGATAATCGGCTTTTTTGCCTTCCGCAACAGAATGCTGGTTGCCGACCACCAAAACACGGCCATCGGTAAAATAGTATTCCTCACGCATATTTTCACCCACTTTCCAGCCCTTTTCATTCAAGGCCGGCGTGATGAACATCGTGCGGATTTCCTGTTCCTTTAGGTCTTTTTTATTAATATTCATTATAATCCTTTAATTTCACAGGGTTGAGAAACAAATGCAATTATTCATCACCCCGAATTTTCACAAATGCAAAAATAAAACAATAATCCAATTGTTAATAAATTTTTACAAATAAAGTTTCTCGTATGCGGAATTGAGAAATCAGTTTGGATTTTCCTCGCTTCTTGGTCGCATTTGGCGGCTGAAGGACAGGAAAGATGCCATATTTGAGCGTCTTTCTTTATTGCAGTCTTATCCGAAAATCTCCTTGTACCTTTTATTGATTTTCTCGTAAGTCTCAACGTAACACCTGAAGAAACCTTTCGTGTCTTTGGTGATGTAAGGCTCGGTGAGTTCTATCTTGTTGATTTTCTCGAAGTCGTAGCCGCCGTTGACCTTCCAGCCCCAGTCTTCGAGGAAGCCGATGTGGATCGCGTCTTTCGGACAGAAAAACGAACATCTCATGCACATAAGGCAGTGGTGATGAAACTTGATTGTCCCGTCTTCGGCTCTGTAAATGTTCTTTGTCGGACAGTGTTTTATGCACAAATCGCAGTTGCTGCACTTGTCTTTGTCAACTTTATAAAGGAAAGAGTTGACATCGCCGCCGATGTATTGCGGTCTGGAAACGACGCTCGAGACGATGCGCGGCCAGAGTTTGTAACGTTTCTTGTTAGGGATGTTGTTTTTTATTTCGTAAACGAGGATTTCAAGCAGTTTGTCGTCCATCATCAGCATCTCTTTCACGAGTCTGTCGTCGAAACGGAAATGAATGTTGTACGGCATGATGAAGTGGTATTCGTTGTTGACGACAACGCCGTCTCTTCTCAATTTCCTCAGGAAATATTTTGAGGAAGCGTCGTTGGCGTGCTGCGTCTCGCCCGATTGCTTGTAGATGAACGCCTTCAAGCCTTTCGGGAACTGCTGTTTCCTGATGAATTTGAGAAAAGGCCACGGGGCGCAGTAACCGTAAATCGGATGTCCGAGGCCCACTATGTCGTATCTTGAAAAGTCGAGACGCTCGTTGTTCAGCGGGTCAATCTCGTATGTGTCAACGACATAGCCCTCGCGCTCAAGTTTAGCCTTCAGCAAACCAGTCAGATACCTCGTGTTGTAAGTTCCCGTGAAATATAAAAGCAAACACTTCATAAAACAAAACTTTAAAACTCCACTCTCAACACTAAAATCTCTAAACTCTCATCTTTTAACTTTTAACTTATCAAGGAACGTTGTTTTTCCCAAAGTCAGGAGGTTGATGAGTCCGCGGCATTCGAGATATTCGTAGCAGCGTTTGTAACCTATTGACTTTATGAGCCATCTGCCGTTTTTCTTGACATAATCAACGTCGTAGATGGCGGCTCCGTGAAGTTTCATCTTGTACTTCTGATGGAGCAGATAGTCTTCGAGATACCATTTTGCCTTCGCGTTTTCGGTGTCTATGATGTCAATCTCGCCTCCGTGTATGAGGTGCGTTGACGGCATTTTGAGTGTCATGACGCTTTTGAGGAAATTCAACACTGCTTCCTTGCCATTGTAGGCCATCTTGCCGTTTCCGTATGACGAGACGACATCGTCATCAAAACACTCCGCCATTTCGTCGAAGGCTCTCGTGTCGAGGCTTCTCTGGTATCTCGCCTGAAGGTGGCGGATGGCTTCGATGTCTTCAAGGCGTGTTATTCTCTCTTCTAATGTCATGCTTTTCTAATGTTAAAAACGGGTAGAGACGCGGCATGCCGCGTCTCTACAAATATCGTCTGACGTTAATCGTCATTTCTTATTTTGCGCGTTCTGCTTTGATGGCAGCCTGTGCCGCTGCGAGTCGTGCGACCGGCACGCGGAACGGTGAGCATGAGACGTAGGTGAGACCGCAGCTGTAGAAGAACTCTACTGATGCCGGGTCGCCGCCGTGTTCACCGCAGACACCGCACTTCAGGTTGTTTCTCGTCGAGCGTCCGCGTTCGACACCGAGTCTGACAAGCTGTCCGACGCCTTCCTGATCCAAGGTGTTGAACGGGTCGGCCGGGATGATCTTGTTGTCGATGTAGCTGTGGACGATGGCGTTCACGTCGTCGCGTGAGAAACCGAATGTCATCTGCGTGAGGTCGTTGGTTCCGAATGAGAAGAACTGTGCGACTTCCGCGATCTTGTCGGCGACCAACGTGGCGCGTGGGATCTCAATCATCGTGCCATAGAGGTAGCTGATTGTGACATTATACTGTTTCTCGACCTCGGCCTTGACGCGTTCGGCGATGGCTTTCTGGTGCTCGAGCTCCTTGACGTTGATTGTGAGAGGAACCATGATTTCGAGGTGCGGGTCGTTGCCTTCCTTCATCAGCTGGGCTGTCGCCTCGAATAGTGCGCGGAACTGTGTCTCTGAAATCTCAGGATAGACGATGCCGAGACGCACGCCGCGGAGACCCATCATCGGGTTGACTTCGTGCAACGCGTCGATGCGCTTCTGAAGTTCCGCAAGTTCCATGCCACGCTCGTTGGCGAGCTCGACCTGTTTCTCAAGTACGTGAGGCACGAACTCGTGGAGCGGCGGGTCCATGAGACGGAACGTGACAGGTTTGCCATCGAGGACTTTCAACGTCGCTTTCGCTGATTCGCGGATGTAAGGCTCGAGTTCCGCCAAAGCTGCGATACGTTCCTCTGTGCTGTTCGCAAGGATCATGTTGCGAAGTTTCGCGAGAGGTTTCTCGCTGTTCTTGCCGTAGAACATGTGTTCGATGCGGAAGAGGCCGATGCCTTCGGCGCCGAAGCTGACGGCTTTCTGTGCGTCGTCAGGGTTGTCGGCGTTGGTGCGGACACCCATCTTGCGGTATTTGTCAACGAGTTTCATGAACTCCTGGAAACGCTGGTTCTCTGTGGCGTCGATGGTCTTCACCGAACCGTCATACACATAACCCTTCGTTCCGTTGAGGCTGATGATGTCGCCTTCCTTATATGTCTTTTCACCGATTCTCACGATGCCTTCTGCTTCGTTGATATGGACTGCCTCGCAGCCGACGATGCAGCACTTGCCCCAGCCGCGTGCGACCAAAGCTGCGTGTGATGTCATGCCGCCACGCTGTGTGAGGATGCCGTCAGCGGCGCGCATGCCTTCGACGTCTTCCGGGTTCGTCTCTTCGCGGACGAGGATGTTGGCCTGTTTCGCAGCGCGGAACTCCTTGGCTTTCTCGCTGCTGAGTGCGATGCGACCGACTGCGCCGCCGGGACCTGCCGGGAGACCGTGGGCGAGGATGCTCTTGTTCTTCTCGTCTTTAGCGTCGAGGATAGGGTGGAGGAGCTCGTCGATCTGGTTCACGCCGAGTCTCATCACTGCGGTGGCCTCATCGATTCTGCCTTCATGAAGCATGTCGAGAGCCATGTTGACAGCGGCGACGCCTGTGCGCTTTCCGACGCGGCACTGCAACATGTAAAGTTTGCCGTCCTGGATGGTGAACTCGATGTCGAGCATGTCTTTGTAGAAGTCTTCCAATGTGGCGCGCACGTCGCAGAGTTCCTTATAGGTCTCCGGCATGAGCTCCTGCATTGAAGGCATGGCTTTGTTTTTCTCGTTCTTCGTGTCGTTGTTCAACGGGTTAGGTGTCCTGATGCCGGCGACGACGTCTTCACCCTGTGCGTTGATGAGCCATTCGCCGTAGAACTTGTTGTCGCCCGTGGCGGGGTCGCGTGTGAAGGCGACGCCTGTGGCTGAGTTCTCACCCATGTTGCCGAACACCATTGTCTGGACGTTCACTGCTGTGCCCCAGTCTTCCGGGATGCCTTCGATTCTTCTGTAGGAGACGGCCTTCTTGCCGTTCCAGCTCTTGAACACTGCCTTGATGCCGCCTTCGAGCTGAAGCTCCGCGTCGTCAGGGAACTCCGTGCCGAGCACTCTCTTGATGGTGGCCTTGAAGTCTTCGGCAAGCTGCTGAAGCTCTTCAGCCTTTATCTCTGTGTCTGACTTGTAGCCTTTCTTCGCCTTGAAATCGTCGAGCATGTCATCCAAGATCTTGCGGATGCCTTTGCCTTCGGCCGGTTCCTTGTCTTCGGCCTTCTCCATGACGACGTCGGAGTACATCATGATGAGACGGCGGTATGAGTCATAGACGAAACGTGGGTTGTTGGTTTTCTTGATCAATCCTGGGATTGTCTTTGAGCAGAGGCCGATATTCAGGACGGTGTCCATCATGCCCGGCATCGACTGGCGCGCACCTGAACGGCACGACACGAGAAGCGGGTTCTCAGCGTCGCCGTATTTCATTCCCATGATTTCTTCCATGTTCTTGATGCCTGCGTGGACTTCATCCATCAAGCCAGCCGGCAGTTGGCAGTTGTTTGTGTAATATGCTGTGCAGCATTCAGTTGTGATTGTGAGACCTGCCGGCACCGGTAAACCTAACAGACACATCTCCGCGAGGTTGGCGCCCTTGCCGCCCAACAAATTCTTCATCTTTGAGTTACCTTCGGCCGTACGGTTTCCGAACAGGTAAACATACTTGGTTCTTTCCATCTTTTTTAATTTATTTAAAATCCAATTGATATTCAATTTATTACAGCTAAAATTCGCCTAATTTTTCAAGTTGCAAAGATAGAAAAAAAACATTTTGTTTAAGTAAAAAACTTTCTTTTTTATGAAAAAAAAGGTACGACAAAATATTTTTATTTAAAGTTTCAAAGTTTCAATGGTTTCAAAGTT
>JAUNNU010000185.1 GCA_030537295.1 Bacteroidia bacterium | reverse complement strand
AAACTTTCTAACTTCAACTCTTCAATCCGTTTCATCATCTCTTTGAGTATCGCGCTCATCTTCGGCTCGGCCACGTTTGCGGCGTTGATGACTTCTTCGTGTGTCACTTCGCAGGCGAGGTCTTTGCCGCCGAGGTCGGTGATGACCGACATGGCGAAGACCGGCAGCCCGCAATGACGGGCCACGATTACCTCCGGCACCGTTGACATGCCGACGCAGTCGCCGCCGATGATGCCGTAATAGTTGTATTCCGCCGGTGTCTCGTATGAAGGGCCGCTGTCGGCGACATATACCCCGTGCTTCACGTCGATTCCAAGCTCACCGGCGATTTTGTCGGCCAGGGCGATGGCTTTCTTGCTGTAGGCCTCGCTCATATCCGGGAAACGCGGTCCGATCCTGTCGTCGTTAGGGCCGAGAAGCGGATTCGGCAACAGGTTGATGTGGTCGGTGATGATCATGATGTCGCTCACGCGGAACGTCTTGTTGATGCCGCCGCTGGCATTTGAAAGCACCAAGAACTTGATTCCCAAGTATTTCATCACCCTGATGGGGAAGGTGATGGTCTTCGTGTCGTAGCCTTCGTAATAATGGAAACGTCCTTGCATCACCACGACCTTGCGGCCGCCCAACGTCCCGAAAACCAACTTGCCCGCATGACCTTTTACCGTGGAAACAGGAAAATTCGGAATCTCCTCGTATGGTATTTCGTACTGAATGTCAATGTCTTTGGCCAAACCACCGAGGCCTGAACCTAATACAACGCCCACAGAAGGCTCAAATGAATCTGTCTTTGATTTTATAAAGTCAACAGTCTCAAGAATCTTTTCTAACTCCAACATAATCAAATATTTCTTTAATAAAAACTTTCTCGTTGTCATCGTGGAAACGCACCTTTATCGGAATGGTGAAAAGCGGCACGTTTTCAAATTTGCAAAGGTATGAATTATTTGACAATCTCATGAAATCTTTTTCTGTGGTGACAACAATTTTTCTTTTCCCTATGATATGCTCATAATTGTTTGTTATTTCATCAATATCTTTGTCGGTGAAATCGTGGTGGTCTTTGAAGTGCATGACACTCAACGAGTTGGTTTTTCTGTTGACATATTCTTCAAGAGGATAAGGGTTGGCGATGCCGCAGAAAAGCAGTATCGAGCGGTTCTCACTCAAATCGGTGTTATGAGCCATGTCGTTGACTGGCTTGAAATCATCGAAATTGATGTGGGAAAAGAGAACTTTCTGTGAACTTTTCGGTTTCAGGGAATCAATTATGTCTTTTTTTGTGTAAGGGTCAACCACTGTCGGACATTTTGTCACGATGATGATGTCGGCGCGGCGAGCCTCGTGCTTTATGTCGCGCAGGTTTCCGGCGGGAACCAACATGTCTTTTGAATAAAGATTGTGATAATCAGTGAGTAAGATGTTGAAACCTGGTTTCACGTAGCGATGCTGGTAAGCGTCGTCGAGCAGGATCACGTCGGGTTTGTCGTCCATTTCCAGAAGCCTTTTGATTCCGTCGGCGCGTTTTTCGTCAACGGCGACGGTGACTCCCGGAAACTTGGTGAAATATTGCATCGGTTCGTCGCCGATGTCTTCGTGCGTGACGCCTCCTTCGGCCAGCACGAAACCTCTTGTCTTTCTGCCGTAGCCCCTGCTCAAAACCGCCACTTTCATTGACTCCGAAAGCAGCCTGATGAGGTATTCGGTGTGTGGCGTCTTTCCTGTCCCGCCGAGCGAGAGGTTGCCGACACATATCACCGGAATGTCGAACGATTTTGACCTTATTATGTTGAAGTCGAATAGCTTATGCCTTATGAACAATATGAAGGAATATATTAACGACAACGGGTATAATAACACTTTCATGACACGCTCCTGAATGTTTAAAGTTTGCAAAAATACAAATAATTCTTTGAAAATCAGTGATTTTAATAAATTTTTTTCAAAGATGTCATTCGGTCTCAATTAATAATTAATCCCCACATTCACTATCACATTGGCCACGCCTTTGCGGGTCATCACTTCAAACAGATAAGAGGACCGTGCGAAGCCTCCAAGGTCTATCTCCACCTTGTCGTCACCGCTTCCGTTTATTTCCTGCAAAAATTGTCCTTTCATGGAGTAAATCCTGATTCGCATGATGCCTTCCGATTCCACCACGGTCTTGTATTTGGCCGGATTTGGATATACATTTACATTAACTGTTTCTTGCTCGCTGGCACCAAAGAACCCGGCCGTGATGATTTTCTGCGTTTCAGTGTAGCCGCAATCGTTCCATGCCCGAAGTGTCAGAACGCCTGTTCCGGGATCAATCACATTCAAGTTGCAGCTTGTGCCAATGGTGTCCATCAACCAATCGACGCCGGCCAGCGACCATTCGTAATGCTTTGCGTTCGGCAACGAATCAGCCTCGTAATGATAGATGCCAGTCACCAGATCCGTGCCGACAAACACGTTTTCCCTGCCTTCCATGACAGGAATATCCGGAATATGTTCTATCGTAAGTTGCAGATACACAATGCTGTCGCAGCTGTGAATATTCTCCAAAGTCTGCTGGTAGCCGCCACTTTCTGTATATTCAATATCGTTCCAAATGTAACTGTCGCATGCTATATGCTCCCATTCGCTTGTCTGCACCTCGTTGATTGTCAAGTGCAAGATGACGATGGAGTCGCAGCCGTTAATGCTTTGGAAGGTCTTGGCGTAGTCGCCGCTTTCGGTGTATTCGGTGCCGTTCCAAGTGTAGGATTCGCACGCCTCCTGCGTGTCTTCCTCGTTGAAGACCTCATTGATTGTCAGATGAAGTGTCACGATTGAATCGCAGCCGTGGACGCTCTGGAGGTTTTGTGTGTAGTCGCCGGAGGTGTAATAAGTGGAATCGTTCCAGATGAATGAGCCGCACGA
>JAUNNU010000184.1 GCA_030537295.1 Bacteroidia bacterium | reverse complement strand
AAGGCACTTTTGACATAACTCATTATCGAGATAACGTAATTGGTGCTTATACTCCTTTTGATAATAATTTAAAAATTGACAAACTCAAAGAAAGAATCACCAACCTTCCTGAAAAAGACAAATTTGACCCTATTTTTGAAAAGAAACCTTCCATAATAAATGCTAAATTTAAAAATATAATACCATTAACTGATGAAATAGATTTGCATTTAAAGCACAATATAGTTGGCATGTCAAGGGTTATTAAGCCTTATGAAGATGAAGAAGGGAATAGATATATCATGATTCAAAGTAAGGATGGTTACCAATATGCACAAGGTTTAGGCAATGGAGAAAATATATGAAAAAATAGTCAGTGTTTTTTCAAACCAGTTCAATCTCAATTATTTACAAGAGAATTGTGATGAACTCGTTGCTGAATGTGAAATTACTAACCTCATTCAATCGGAATATGTCTGCCCTAGATTGAATGAACGAGATGATTTTGCTTTATCAATAAATGATGGGGAACTTTATTTTAATTCAAAGCAAGATTTATGGGATGACTTTGCCATCGATGTGAAAAAGATAACAACGCACATTCAGAGGATAAAAATAATCATTAATAAGAATCATACAAAAGACACGATTTCAATATATGACATCGAGGCCTTTACAGAATATCTCGAGAGCTTATCATTGTCTCAGTTTCTTTCGGTTATAAGCAATCGTCTTAAAAATAACATTTTATTTTTTGAAATACAAAATGATGATTTTATTAGCTGGAGAACGGACACAATTGCATTTGTTACCAAAAACAACGTAAATTTTCAATTAAAGTCTGACATTGATAGGAATGCTTATATTGAAAGGGCTAAATATTTAAGTTACTGGGAGATGACGAGTTTTTGCCTATTGCCAGAAGATTTATATTGTGCGCAAAATGGCACAAAGTTGCAAAAGTTGTTTAGAAAGGCAAATTTGATATATACGTTGTGTTTTGTTTGTGATTATTCAAAACTTAACAAAGATAGATATGAGTATAAATTAAATGGGTATAAAACCTTAATTGGAAATATTACTGCTGATATATTAAAGAATGTGGATGTGGATACTTCTTCATGTGAAATCCTATACAAAATCTATCAATGGATGTATCGTGGAGGAAATAATCAGGATAAAGCAAGTATTGTACGAAATATTCTTTCACTGAATTTTGATGACAAAAATCTTTCAATCAATAAATCTGTGTTTGAATCTATCTTGTCGAATTACAAGATTTATGAAAAAGAAAATGTTCAGCAGTATATTCAGGTAAGAAATGAATTGTCCTCATTACTAATAGATTTACAAGAAAAGGTAAGTTGCATTGTCAATTCTTTTATTGGAGATTTTAAGACGGTATTGATAACTTTGATTTCGTTTTTTGTTTCTGTAATAGTTATTCAAGTCGTATCAACTGGCTCTTTCTTATCTGGTTTTACTAATGAGATTATCTATTTATCATTTGCTTTCATTTTAATTTCATTTGGAGTTCTTATTTATTCTCATTGGGAATTATCAAAGAAAATATCTTTGTATCAAAAACATTATAAACAAATAAAAGAACGGTACAAAGACATTTTAAGTGAAGTTGAATTGGAGACAATATTTGAAGAATGTGACCCCCAAAAAGACGAAACTAATAACTCATTTGTTGAAAAACAAAAGAAGTATTATACAATATTATGGGTGTTTTCCAATCTTTTATTAATATTTTTCCTGTTTGTTTTGCTTGTAATTAACAATAGTCAATTTTTTAAGGTAATAAAAATTATTATATGCTTTATACAGAATATGTATCAATTAGAAATAGTGTCCTTCATTTAGTTGGAAACAAACTTAATCAAGACGGGGTCTCGTTGGCTACTTGTTGTCTTGAGAATAATGAAGAATTGAATAAAACACTTATTTCATATTTTCTTGCTCCTTTCACCACCAACGAATATTTCGAGTTCTTCCACGAAAGCGAGCTTGAACTCAATGCTGTCTATACCTACATTTCCCGTATTTTCGATAATCCCGATGCGCTATATGAGCAGTCGGTGAATCTGGCGAAGCATCTTTACGAGCAAAGCACGCATCCGAAAATCAAAGGCGGCGAGTTTTATACCGTCTATTTCAAGGATTGCATTTTAGATGGGGAGACAGTGGAGGCGGTCGGACTTTTCAAGTCGGAAAACAAGGACACTTTCCTCAAGGTTCTGCACGAAAACAACAGTTTCAATCTGGAAAGCGAAAAAGGCATCAATATCAAGAAATTGGATAAAGGCTGCCTGATTTTTAACAAGGAAAAGGAAAACGGCTATGTCGTAGCGGTGGTCGATAACACCAATAAAGGCATTGAAGCGCAATATTGGGTGGACGATTTCCTGCATGTTCGCCAGCGTAAAGACGAATACGCCAACACGCAGAATTTCATGACTTTTGCAAAGGATTTTGTCACCAAGGAATTGCCCAATGAATTTGAGGTAACCAAGGCAGATCAAATTGACCTGCTCAACAAGTCCTTGCAGTTTTTCAAGGAAAAGGACACTTTCGATATTGAAGAGTTTGCCAACGAAGTCATCGAACAGCCCGAAGTGATTGAAAAATTCCATCAGTACAAACGCGCGTACGAAGAGGAAAGCCAAATCGCCATCGATGACCAGTTTACCATTTCCGAGTCGGCACGCAAGAAGCAACAACGCAGCTACAAGCGTGTCATCCGTTTGGACCAGAAAATCCAAATCATCATCGACGGCAATCGTGAGAACGTGGAGCAGGGCGAGGACGAAAGGGGCAAATTTTATAAGGTGTATTACCGACAGGAAATGTAAATCAAGACAGCATAAATATGAAAACAGAAGAAGTAAAACAGTTGTTTGAGCAGTTTGAGCAGGCTGCGGCCG
>JAUNNU010000077.1 GCA_030537295.1 Bacteroidia bacterium | reverse complement strand
CATTCCAATACAGCTATGATGGCGATAATTGGAATAATGTAGAAGAAACGATGACCTTCAACGCTTTGCAGACAGGTCAATTTATAAAATTCAGAAGCAAGAATCAGATGAGTCTGCTGTACTCCACATCTCAGAATCTTTTCAGGTACGTGCAATTCAATGACCACAGCGGCGCATATTATGCATCCGGCAATATAAACACTTTGATAAATTACCAGGGTGTGGATGATGTTGTTATTAAAGCTGGTGCTTTTTATTCGCTGTTTAAAGATTGTACAAGATTGAATGATATATCTGAACTGTCTATGCCGGCAACGACATTGGCTGATTATTGCTATTACTTCATGTTTTCTGGTTGCAGTGGCTTGACGAGTCTTCCATCAGGACTGCTGCCGGCAACGACATTAGCTGATGATTGTTACAATGGAATGTTTTCTGGTTGCAGTGGCTTGACTGGTCTTCCATCAGGGCTGCTGCCGGCAACAACATTGGATAGGTATTGCTACAGTGGAATGTTTTATGACTGCGACGGGCTGACGAGTATTCCATACAATCTATTGCCGGCAACGACATTGGATAGGTATTGCTATTATGCAATGTTTCAATGTTGTGATGGGTTGACGAGTCTTCCTTCCTGTCTGCTGCCGGCAACAACATTGAGCGATAATTGTTATTTGGGGATGTTTCTCGGTTGCAGTGGCTTGACGAGTGTTCCTCCCGCACTCCTGCCGGCAACTACATTGGATACGTCTTGCTACAGGGGAATGTTTAGTGATTGTATAAGCTTGACAACCGCACCGGATTTGCCGGCAACTACATTGGTCGCTAGGTGCTATCAGAAAATGTTTGAAAATTGCACGTCGTTGAATTGTGTTAGGACAAATGTGACGTTGTGGGTTGATGAGGGAGGTTTTTTTAGTGCTGTTAAGGATTGGCTCTTGGGAGTTTCAGCCACAGGCGATTTCTATAACATGGGCGGAGCCTCAATTCCGTCGGGCAGCAGCGGCATTCCTGTTGGATGGACCGAATACAGACCGGAAGACATCAAAACCATATCGGTGGTTCCAAACAATCCGGATTACGGCTCTGTTTCTGGAGCTGGCACTTATCTGATAAATACAACAGCCACACTCACCGCCACTCCTTATGCTGAATGCGAATTTGTCAGTTGGACAGAAAATGGCACGGTGGTCTCAACCAACAGAACGTACTCCTTCACGGTTAGCAGAGACAGAAACCTCGTCGCCAACTTTACCGCCGCACCTGATTATCTCACCCTCACTGCTATAGATAACAATGTGCAGCTGAGAGTTGTCGTTTCAGGCAGCCCGAACATAAGCACTTTTGAGTACAGCTATGACGGTGCAACATGGACAAGGATAACAGGGAGCACCAACTTTAGAGTGCTGTCAGCCGGTGAATATATTAAATTCAGAAGCCAGAATCAAATCAGTACCAGTTACGATGACTTTATAAATTTCAATGATTTGTCTAGCGGCGGGAGATTTACAGTGTCGGGCAATGCAAATACCTTGATTAACTATAAGAATGTTGACAACGTTGCCATTGGAAGCTTCGCTTTTTATGATTTGTTTTTTTCATGTTATGGATTGACAAGCATCTCGTCAGGACTGCTGCCGGCAACGACATTGGTTTCAGACTACTGCTATGGCTTCATGTTTTTCGGTTGTGAGGGGCTGACGAGCCTTCCGTCAGGACTGCTGCCGGCGATGACATTAGCTGATGATTGTTACAGTGGAATGTTTGGTGGTTGCAGTGGCTTGACGAGCATTCCTTCCGGTCTGCTGCCAGCAACGACATTGGCTTCAGACTGCTATAGCTTCATGTTTGAAGGTTGCAGTGGTTTGACGAGTCTTCCATCAGGACTGCTGCCGGCAACGACATTGGCTGGGTCGTGTTATTTTGAAATGTTTGCTGGCTGTATAGGCTTGACGAGTGTTCCGTCAGATTTGCTGCCGGCCACAACATTGCCCGACGCATATCTTGATTGTGGATGTTATGAGGGTATGTTTAGAGAATGCAAGTCATTGATGGCGGCACCGGAATTGCCAGCAACGACATTGACGGAGTATTGTTACTGTAGGATGTTTAAAAATTGTTCTTCATTAAAATCGGTGGTTACACATGCGCAGACATGGAATACTTCAAACACAGATGATTGGCTCTTGGGAGTTTCAGCCACAGGCGATTTCTACAACATTGGCGGTGCCTTTATTCCGTCGGGCAGCAGCGGCATCCCAGAAGGATGGACTGAGTATGGGCCGGAGGACATTAAAACCATAACGGCGGTTCCAAACAATTCGGATTACGGCTATGTCTCAGGAGCTGGCACTTATGCAATAAACAAGACGGCAACACTGATCGCCACTCCTTATACGGGATATGAATTTGTCAGCTGGACAGAAAATGGCACTGTGGTCTCAACCAACAGAACGTATACCTTCACCGTGACTAAAGACAGAAACCTTGTGGCGAGTTTTGCGGTTTCGCATGCAATTGCTGTTGCAGCTAACAATACGGACTACGGAACTGTTTCCGGCGGCGGGACATACGGCTACGGCTCAACGGTCACGGTGACGGCTACGCCATACATTGGATATGGATTCGTCAACTGGACCGAGAATGGCACTGTGGTCTCAACCAACAGAACCTATTCCTTCACTGTGACTGAAGACAGAAACCTTGTTGCAAACTTCAGCATTCAGACTTATGAAATCATCGCTTCAGCAAACAACTCTGATTACGGAACAATAACCGGTGCTGGCACGTTTGACTACGGTACAACTGCCACACTCACCGCCATGCCATATGCGGGATACACCTTTGTCAGCTGGACAGAGAACGACGAGATCGTCTCAACCGATGCGGAATACAGCTTCACGGTGACCGGAGACAGAAGCCTCGTCGCGAACTTCGAGGGAACGGCGGTCACGAACCACTGGATACCCGACGTTCACCAGTTCGAGAACGGCATGGACATCATCGCGCAGGTGAGGGTTGACGGTGAGATACAGAATTCTACACTGGTTGAGGTCGGCGCTTTCTGCGGTGACGAGGTGAGAGGCAGCAGCTTGATCACATGTTCACAAATGACAGGCAAATATGTCGTTTTCCTCAGGGTTTATGGGGAGAACAACGACCAGATCACGTTCCGCATATATGATCACTATGCCGAAGTCGAGCCGGCCTATCACATCCCTGCCAAGGAGAATCTGGTGATCAACGGTTTGCTGGGCGACGAAATCAACCCATACATCATTGATTGCTACAGCCACATGCAGCAGTCCGATGACCTCGCCGGAGGCTGGAACTGGTATTCGACCTACATCGACGTGGAAGGGGCCGAAGGCTTCAGTATGCTCACCGCCGGTCTCGGCGCGGACGCCGATGTGGTCAAATCACAAGTGGGGATGTCGATGTATTACAATGCGTATAACGCATGGAGCGGCTCGCTGACCACATTCGACAACAGCCAGATGTACATGATAAAGATGAATGCCGCCCGTACCCTCGAAATTGTGGGCGGTCCGACAAATGTCGCAGAGACGCACCTGACATTGCATCCCGGCTGGAACTGGGTCAGTTATCCTGCCAGCGTCGAGATGCCGCTTTCAGATGCGCTTGCGGAATTCACCCCAGCCGACGGCGACTGCATCAAGTCGCAGGTCGGGATGGCGATATATTACGGTGCATACAACGCCTGGAGCGGCTCTCTCAACAGACTGACACCAGGCCAGGGCTTCATGTACAAGAACAACTCCTCTTCCGCCAAGGTGCTGACATATTCAACAGAGTCAAAGAGCATCGCAGCTGCTAATGTCACTGCTGATGGTAACCATTGGCAGCCCGACATCCACGCCTACGCCGACAATATGAACATCACCGCCGTGCTGTCGGTCAACGGTGAGGAACAGACTTCAGCGGACATGGAAATCGGAGTGTTCTGCGGCGGGGAATGCCGCGGAAGCGGGAGAGTCGTCTATAATGAGCTGGCTGACAGACATGTCATATATCTGACTGTTTATGGCGAAGAAGGCGACGGCCTGTCGTTCAGGCTCTACGACGCTTCGGCAAACGTGGAGTATCCTTCTGAGGCAGACTGCTCCCTCACATTCGCGCCAAATCTGATAATCGGCGACCTGTTCGCACCGTACGTCATCGACTTCGGCTGTGACGCCGTGTCACAGGATGTCACGACATCTGTCAGCGTGTATCCGAACCCCGTCGCCGTCGGCAGCATAATCCGTCTCGGTGAGAACTGCGACTATGTCAGGGTAATCAATTCCCTCGGCATGATAGTCGGCGAGTACACGAATATCGACAGAATCAACGGCATTGACATCGCCGGTGCCTATTGCCTCGAGATAACAAAAGGAAATACAATTGTTTACAGTAAAATCATAGTGGAATAATGAAAAAATGTTTTTTGACCTTAATTTTAGTAATGACGGCACGGCTTGCGTGTGCCGTTGACCTTCACTGGGTTATGAATCCTCATCTGTATGAGAACTACATGACGGTTTACGGTGAGGTGCAAATTGACGGAGTCGTGCAGAATGACGGCAACCTCGAAATTGGGGCATTCTGCGGCGATGAATTAAGAGGCAGCGTGCTGCCGTATTACTCGAATCTTACACACAAGTATGTCCATGAGATCTTAATCTATGGAGATAATCCATGCACGATACATCTGCGTATCTACGACCACAACACAGATACGGAGCTGACAGCCGTGTGCGGTACCACATTCACTTATGAAGCAAACGAGATCATCGGCAACGAAGTGAATCCGCAGATTCTCAATTTCGTCAGTGCTGAAACCGCCTACACCTTCACCGGCTCCGGCTCGTGGACTGACCCCTCCAACTGGACCGCACCCGGCGGCTCGACACCGACTTCAATGCCCGACCTGACAAATGAAGACGTGGTTGTTGATGGGATGGCGCAAATCTTAAACGGGACATCTGCAACAGTGAAGTCGCTTGCGATTAACACAGACAAAGTCGTTGAAATCAACGGCGGCGCAAGCCTCACCGTCACAGGTGAAATCAGCAACAACGATGACGCAAGTTCACTTGTTTTAAATGACGGCGGACAGATTTTCCAAAACAACGAAAACGTGAAGGCGACGTTCAGGAAAAGCATCGTGAATCCGAAAGTCTGGGGCAACTCAAAAACCGGCTGGCAGTTCATCTCAAGCCCGATTGAGGAAACCACAATCAAAAGTTTCATCGAGCAGGACACCGACTATGACCTATACATCTGGGACGGTTCCGCTGACGAACAGTGGGTGAACTACAAAAGACATTTCGGTGACGAGGATTATGAGGACTATTTCGGGGATTATCTGAACTGCGGGTATGACTATGGCTACGGCTATTTGGCATCGTACAAGACAACAAAAACAGCGAATTTTTCCGGAAGCCTACGTGTTTTGGACACCGACGGCTTCGAGTTTGATGTCTATGGCCAGAAGAACGGCGAATGGGAGAACCTCAACCTTCTCGGAAACCCGTTCCCGTTCGACATCAATTCGTCGGACTTTGAAAGGACGAAAGTGGCTTCAGGCTTCGCGACGATAGACCCTTCCACCAACAGCATCATTTACAACAGCGACGAAGGCGTCATCAAAGTGGGGCAGGGGTTCTTCGTGCAGGCGACATCAAATCGCACGTCACTGTCATATCCAAGTGATTCAAAATCAACGAGAGAAACGCCAAGGCACATCGATTTCACGGTTTCCGGCAAGGAAGGCCGCGACAATGTTATCCTGAATTTCAGCGGAAGCGAGAACGAAGGCTTTGTGAAACTCATGAGTTTCAATGACGGTATCGCCACAATCTTCACCCTCAGCGGCAACAAGATGTACGGCATCGCACACTACGACGAGAACGTCAAGGAAATCCCGCTCTGCTTCGACGCGAAGGAGATTGGAACCTACACAATATCAATGAAACTGTGTGGTGATTTTGAGTATGTCCATTTAATAGACAGAATGACGGGCGAAGACACGGACATGCTTCTCGAAAGCGAATACAGGTTCAACGCGATGGGCAACGATGACGTGAACCGTTTCATCGTCAGACTTTCCGACAATAACGAAGTCAATGATAATGAGAATTTCGTGTATCAGTCAGGGAATCAGTTGTTTGTCAACGAAGCTGGTTTTATCCAGATTATCGACATGACAGGCAGAGTTGTGATGAGCGGGACGTTGAGCGGCAATCAGGTTGACATTTCAGGCTTGAGGAATGCTGCTTACATCGTGCGTCTTGTGAGTGAAAACGAAGTAAAAACCCAGAAAATAGTAGTGTTATGAGAAAAAGAATATTTTTGACAGTGGCGATGATGGCAATGGTCTCGCTTCAGGCGTCCGCGCAGCGTGACGGGTTCTTCAACGAGTGGAAGGACTTTGACAACCGTGAGATTATGGACGGTGACATGCCGAATCTGCCCGGCGTCCATGGTGCTGACTATGACCAGGATGCGCCTCTCGGCACCGGAATCATGGTCCTCACCGCTCTCGGTGCAGGCTACGTCGTTGCGAAGAGAAGGAAAAGATAATCAGCTGTAACTTGAAACAGCAATCCTTCCGGAGACGTGGCGCTTCGGAAGGATTTTTTATCGTATTCGTTCTGTTACGCACGACAGCTGGTTCTCGTGGTGTCCTGTAATGTCCGAAAATCCGATGGTCGTGCGAAAAATCAAATTCAGTGAAGCTGTTTTTTGTATAAAAATATTCCACATTTTGTATAATCATTGGAAGCGGTGAATTTTGTCAGTTTATGATAAAGTGGTTATTTTTGCGGCTTGAAATTTAAATGTGTAATTAGGATATGAAAATAAAATCAGTGCGATATTTTTCAGGCAGGATGCTGCTGATGCTGCTGTTGTTCTGTCCGTTGTTTGCCGTTTCGCAAGACAAATATGAGGTTACGGCTTCAAGTTTGAATGTCAGGAAATCGCCATCTGGTGAAGCGGCTGTTATCGGAGGCCTTTCAAAGGGAGATATGGTGAATGTTCGGGAATTGAAGGGTTCCTGGGCCGAGATTGACTACAAGAATGGTGTCGGTTATGTCGCAGTAAGATACATCCGATTCGTTGAGAGTAAAAAACAGCAAGAACCAGAAAAAAAAACAGAAAAAAAACCAGAAATCAAAAGTGAAGACAAACCGGTTGTTCAAACAGTCAGTGGGTCAGGCGGTGAATTGAAAAGTGAATCAAAAAAAGGCTCAGACCAAGTGTCGAAAGATGACTTTGGCATCTCATATCAGTTTGGTAATCCGGGGGGCGGATTGGATTTTGACTTTAATTGGTTTGACCTGTATTGGGGATGGTATGATTACAAAGAAAGCGGTGTCGACATAAGCTCTTCAAGTTTCGCAATCAACGTGATACTTCCTTTTTCATTCAACATAGGTTTTTTCTTCATCAGACCGGTCATCGGCATAGGCTATTGCCATGGGAAAGTTGAAGTCAAATATTTGAGCGAAAATGATGTGACCAAAACCAATGCATTCGACTTCCTGCTGAATCCAAAGGTGGGCTTCAGGATACCGAAGAAAGACGGAGAGAGCATTACGATATTTGCGACATACCGCTATGATGCACCCAATTTTAAGTTTAATGGTGGAGGGAGCTGGGGCGTGGGCATCGGAAAGGGACTGTGATTTTTAAATGACATACGCGTTTTTTTCATGAAATTCATTGGTCTTGGGCAAATTTATTCTGCCAATTGGTCGCGTATTATAATTTTATACATCTCGTATCGCCAAAATTTTTCGTAAATCATAAAAATTGCATATCTTTGCATCTTGTTATTTTGATGTAGTATGATGCCACGACTTTTGAAAATTTTTATCGTATCTGTCTGTCTGTTAAATATTTACACTTTGTCGGCACAGGTGAGGCAGGTGGGGAGGATTGTAGAGATCAACTCAAACGGGAAAGCCGTTCCCGGCGTGAGTGTTGAAGCCGTTTCGTCTGATGACGTGCAGCCTGCCGTCAGCGACAGCGATGGGATATTCGTTCTGAATTTCGCCAAGAAGAAGAGAGGCGACATCGCATACAACCTTAAGGTTTACAAGTCGGGCTATGAAGTGGTGAACAACCAACTGATCAGGGATGGCGTCGTCCTGACCGAAAAAGACACCTTGAAGATCGTTGTCGCACCGCCGGCGAAACTTGCGGAGGCGCGCGCCAACTATTACGAGATATTCGACAATTACCAGATTGGGGTTTACAAGAAACAGATTGAGGAGCTGAAGTCGCAGCTCGCGAAAAACGAGATCCCGCTTGCGGAATACGAGCAAAGAGCCGTGAAAGCCGAAGAAGACCTGAAAAACGCCAATTCGAAGATCGCAGAATATGCCGACAAGTTCTCGAGGATTAACAAAGACGACATGGACTCGGTGGGCCGCCGCGCCTTCGCCGCCCTCGACAACGGCGACATCGAAGGCGCATTGAATGTGTACGCAAACTACAATTCGCTCGACCGCCTCTCAAATAAGATCCTGCAAAGGAACGAAGTCAACGCTTCAATAAAAGCACTGATACCGGGGATGCTTGACGAAATCAACATCAGGACTGTCGTGGGCGGAACGGAAAACAGACGAATCATAGGACAGATGTACGAAAAAATAGTGGAAGCCGACTCAACCAACAACTATGTCCTCGCACAGACGGTCAGGTTCTTCTCCGATGAGGTCAATATTGAAAAAGTGATGAAGTACGGGATGATCGCCGAAAGAAATTGCAGTTCAAAGATTCACATGTCATACATATATTTGAACATGGGTCGTATGGTCATCCGCATCAAGGATCTTGACAGAGCACGCAGTTTTTTTGAAAAGGCGATAAAATCAGCCGAAGACGGACTCGGCAACGAGGTGAGCGACTCGTATTTCTATGTGCTTATAAACTATCCGATTCATGAACTCGGCGCCATGTATTATGAGAATTGTGAGTATGAGAAGGCGGAGAAAGTCGTAAAAAAATCTGTCGAGATAAGAAGGAAACTTTATGAGGCTGATGATAAATTCAGCGGTGAATACGCCAACTCGCTGTCGAGCCTGAGCATCATCCTGTCTGACCAAGGGAAAAACGACTCCGCCATGGCATGTATCGACAAGGCCATCGAGATAGAAACACACATCATGCCGCAGGATCCGAAGAAATATGCCCCGAGAATCGCGGATTTCAAAACGAAAAAAGGCAACATCTACATGGAACTTAAGAATTATCAGGAAGCTAAAACCGCATTTGTTGACGCGCTCAAGGTCATGGATGCACACGAGTTCGTCAATTACGAATTGGATGTGTATCTGTATGCGCTTTACCGGCTCGCAAAGGCGGAGGTGTTTCTCAGAGAGGATGATGAGGCTTCCGCGACATACGAGAAACTTCTGGATTTGTGCGTGAAATACGGCGGCGACAACGGATGTTACGAGGAGTTTTACGCTTCGGCGAACGAGACATACGGCGATGTGTTCTTCAGCAGGAAAGATTACACCGGGGCTTTCGAACATTACAACAAAGGCATGGAAATCTATGAGAAATCGGCCGACAGGTTGAGAATTTACAAATTTCATCTCATTAACTGTTACGTCCGCATGGGAAAGGCCTGTTTCGCCCTCGGTGACACGGAAAAAGGTGAACAATATACTCTGAAAGCATATAATATCGCAAAGGCTTTTTATGATGAAAACAATGAAATCTATCGTGGAACATACAAAACGACATGTGCCCATGTCGCGAATTTTTACAAGAAGATAGGGAAGAAGCGGATGGCGAAGAAGTATGAAGGGAAGGGGAGGTTAGGTGAATAGGTTGTTAGGTGATTGGGTGAAAACTTGTGTGACTTGTGATAATGCTTGTGAAACTTGTGTAAAAAAGTGCTTGTGAGTTGAGGCGGAAAAGGCTGAAATATTTTAAGTCGCTGTCTGACAAAGAGTTGCTTGAGGCAGTCATGAATAATGACGAAGACGCCATCGAGTATCTGTTGTTTTATCGTTGCGACAAGCTCTTCTCCTTCATCATCAGACGCACGTTTTCATCTAATGTCAAAAAAGAGGAGCTGATAACTGAATTTTATTTATTTTTGCGCAAAAATGGCTGGGAGAAATTGAGGAGATTCAAATTCCTTTCCAGCCTTGATACTTGGCTGTCAACGGTTTTGGTGAGGTTTTTTGATGAAAAGAAGAAAAATGTCGCCACGACTGACGATAAGGCGGTCCTGCTTGACGAGAACATCGTCGAATATGAGGAGGACAATGCGCATCTGATGCATTTTGAACTCCTTGATGCCATCAACAGCATCGAAAACGCGAGGTATAAATACGTCCTTTTGTCTGAATGGAAAGGCATGAAATCTGACGAAATCGCAAGGTCAATGGGAGTCAGCATCGAAAATGTCTATACAATCTCGAAAAGGGCTAAGGCCGAATTGAAGAAATTAATTGACGGAAGATATGTCAGAAAAAACGGATAAGCTGCCGGAAGAGTTGTTGGCCCGTTATCTTGACGGACTGACCAACGAGGATGAAAAAGGCCTCGTGAAGGCATATTTTGCGTCTAACGAGAAGGCCTTGGAGGAGGCTGTCGAGGCGAGCCGCGCGATAGCGTTCCAGAAGATGGCGGCGGAACGGTTCTCCGAAATGGCATACGACATCGTGGTACGCCGACTCGTCATGGACGGCATCATCGACGGCAAGGCGAAACGCAAGAGACGGCTGGCTTACCTGAGCGCGTTGTTCGCGACAGCATTGCTCGTTTTCGTTATCTGCTGGTACGTCTTCAAACCGTTGGATGTCAAGATAAGCGTGATGGAAGATCCCGATTTTGCCATCCCGTCGCTCCCGTTTGAAACAGGCAGTATCACATACAGTATCAATGGAAATGAACCTGTCAAAGTGCCAGTTGACAAAGGAAATATGACAACTCTGATAGAAAACATTTCTTTCGGCGATAAATACAAGACGATGCATGTCGTTCTTGAGTCATCCGGCTATCAAACTGTTGACACAACGATGAAGATAAAGAAATCGTTGACGCTGCCGTTGCGCCGCGACAACAGCCTCGGCGTCATCTTCGGCAATGTCATCGATGAGCAGGGGAGACCTGTCGCCGGCGCGACTGTCATCGTGCAGGACATCAAAACGCTGACCGACGGAACCGGCAGCTTCCGTATCGACATCCCGATGGCGAAGCAGATGGAGAGCCAGAGGATGACGATATACAAGGACGGCTTTGAACTCTGGAGCGGAACGTACCGTCCGTCAAGCACTTGCGGCTGGGATGTCGTGCTGAGAGAGCAGGAGTGAATATCCGTTTTTCGAGATTATTAAAATATTTTCGACAATAAGAATAATTATTAAAAAAATTGTATCTTTGCAATTTGAAAAAACGAATTTATTAATCTTAAAAAATAAAAATATCATGCAAAACACTAAAGACATTGACTGGGGTTCACTCCCGTTCGGTTATTTGAAAACAAACTACAACGTCCGCTGCTACTACCGCAATGGTGAGTGGGGCGAGCTTGAAATCTGCTCGGAAGAGACAATCAACATTCACATGGCGGCAACATGCCTGCACTACGGTCAGGAGGCTTTCGAAGGTCTGAAGGCTCATCGCGGCGTTGACGGCAAGGTTCGCATTTTCCGTATGGAAGAGAATGCAAAACGTCTCGAGACATCGTGCGACGGCATCTGCATGCCACGTTTCCCGATGGAGAAGTTCAAAGAAGCTATGATTAAATGCGTACAGGTCAACAAGGAGTTTGTCCCGACATACGAGAGCGGTGCTTCGTTGTACCTGCGTCCGTTGCTCATCGGCACAGGCGCACGCGTTGGTGTGAAACCGGCTGATGAATATCTGTTCGTCGTGTTCGCGACACCGGTAGGCCCGTATTTCAAGGGCGGTTTCATGGCAAACCCATACGTCATCACACGTAAGTACGACCGTTCGGCTCCTCTCGGAACAGGTATCTACAAGGTCGGCGGCAACTACGCGGCATCATTGCGCGCCCACATGGAAGCCTGCCACGGCGGCCAGTACGCATGCGAGTTCTATCTCGACGCAAAGGAAAAGAAATACATCGACGAAGCCGGTGCAGCTAACTTCTTCGCTATCAAAGACAACACATACATCACTCCGAAATCGACATCAATCCTTCCTTCAATCACCAACAAGAGCTTGATGCAGCTCGCGGAAAGCCTCGGCATGAAGGTTGAACGTCGTCCTATCGCAGAAGAGGAACTCGCCACATTTGAGGAGGCCGGCGCATGCGGAACAGCAGCTGTCATCAGCCCGATCTCACGCATCGATGACCCTGACACAGGCAAGTCATACCAGTTCGGTGACGGCAAGCCGGGTCCGTGGAGTCAGAAACTCTACAACAAACTCCGTGGCATCCAGACAGGCGCAGAGAAAGATGAGTTCGGCTGGAACACAGAAGTTGAACTTTAATAAACTCAATATCAATAACTAAATCAAAGAAAAGATGAAAAAACTTACATTACTCGTATTAGGACTCGTGGCGGGCTTCATGGCGAGCGCGCAGATGTTCGTTTCGACGGAGCCGGCAAACAGGAACGTCGTCATCGAAGAATTCACAGGCCGTAACTGCGGCTACTGCCCGGACGGACACGTCATCGCAAACCAAATCTGCAACAACAATCCTGGCCGGGTGTGGGCTGTCAACATTCACGCAGGCAGCTATGCTCCGACAAGTTATCCTAACTTCAACACGACTGTAAGCACTCAGATCTGCAATGGTTCTGGCGTGTCTGGATTTCCTGCAGGTATGGTCAATCGTTCAACAGCGCAGGCCCAGAACCGTGGCCAGTGGTCAGGCACTGCATCTCAGCAGATGGCACAGGCTTCAGAACTTAACGTCGGCGGACAGGTCGTCATTGACCCTGAGACACGTGAAGCCAGCGTCACAGTTGAAGTCTATTACACTGGAAACAGTGCGGAGGCAACGAACTATCTTACAGTCTATATGATTCAGGACAGCATCTGGGGGTCACAGAGTGGTGGCTCTTCAAACCCGGCACAGTGGGTCGGCGGACAGTATTGCCACATGCACGTCCTTCGTGCTGCTATCAACGAAAGCACTTGGGGTGACGCAATAGCACCAACAACAGCCGGCACACTCATCACAAAGGAGTACACATACACAATTCCTGAAGTGATAGGCTCACCAAATGGCGTTGACGTTGACATCAACAACATTCATTTCATCGCATTCGTAAGCGAAAAGACATCTGGAATACGCAAGGTGTTGTCAGCCAACATGCTTGAGAAGTCGGAAGGTTCAAACGAACCTATCTATCCTGTCATCAAGGGCGTCAGCCAGCGTGCGGTGGCAGCCTGCACACAGGTCAAGACATTTGATTTCGGTCTGGTGAACGGCGGAACGGATAATCTCACATCAATCCAGTATAATGTTGAAATTGCAGGTGCTGTTTCAGAATTTGAATGGACAGGAAACCTCGAACCAAGAGTCAGAGAAGATATTTCTTTTGAAATGGAGATTCCTTTCGGGACACACGCCGGCAAGCTCACGATTGTGAAAGCCAACGGCCAGGATTATCCTTACGAAGTCAATTTCACTGCGGTTTGCGATGAATGGACGGAGACAGAACCTGTTGCCGGTGAGACGACAACGATGAAGATTTACATCAACCAAGACCAGTTCGGCGAACAGACCACATGGGATCTCGTCAACTCACTCGGTGAAGTAATCGCGGAAGGCGGCCCGTATGCACACCTCATCTCATCAGGTTCAACACAACTCCATGTCGAGACAATCGAAGACATCCCTACAGGTGCTGATTATCTGTTCAACATCTACGACAACAATGAAAACGGCATTTGCTGCACATACGGCGAAGGCTGGTACAAGATCAAAGTCAATGATGTGTATATCATCGGTCAGGACCAGGACAACGGTGACTTCGGCGCACACGGTTCAGAACTCATGAGAATCAACAGAGGTGAGGATTTAGTCGGCGAAAACGGACTGAACGGCATGAAAGTCTATCCTAACCCGGCCAACAGCACAATCTTCGTTGAAGGTGAAAACATCAAGACTGTTGAGATTTACAACTCACTCGGTCAGATGGTCGCCAACGTCGAAGGTTCAGCCAAGACGTCGGTGAATGTCGCTTCGTTCGACAATGGCGTTTATTTCGTCAAAGTCGTTGCTGACGACGGTGCCGTGAAGACACAGAAAGTCACTATCGCAAGATAACTTTTCAGTTAAAAGTTAAAGTAATAAAGTTAAAATGGGCTGACGTATCTTAAACGTCAGCCCATTTTTGTCGTGAATATTTGAGATGATTTGAAAGTGCATTTACAATTACAATGCGGCAATTTCATCTTCTGAGAGTCCTGTCGCCTGAATTATTTGTGACATTGGCAGCCCCA
>JAUNNU010000183.1 GCA_030537295.1 Bacteroidia bacterium | reverse complement strand
GCAAATAGATTTCACCTTTCCGATGAACAGGCATTCTATATTTGCGAAGATGCGATAGTATAAAAAAAGTGCCACAAATAATTGTGGCATTTTTTATTCATGCTATTCAATGGATAGAATATGTTAATTTATATTCTCTTCTACCCATCCCTCTTAATCCAGAAACTCTGAAATTGCACCATACGATGTTATATATGCCTTACGCTGTGCCCTCGTAAGAGCAACGTACAGTAAGCACTTTTCAGAATTCATTGATTCAACTTCTGTAATTGCATCCGTATGGTCAATGGCCGAGTTGAGAGGAACAACCCTTTTATTAACCGCAGCAATAAAAACATACGAAAACTCAAGTCCCTTGACACGATGCATAGTCGCAATTCGGATTCCGTCATAGTTACGGTCATCGTTCTTTGAACGTTTTATCTCAAACATACGCAGGCCTTCCTGAGTAAGACTTGCTACGTAGTCATCAAGCAGCTTGTGTGTTCTTGCAACAACACAAATGCTATTGGAATCGATACCTGCATTTTGTAGTTTCTTTATTTCTTCCGCAATATACTTTGCCTCGGCGGATGCATCTTTAAAGTTCTTGATTTCCGGTTTATCGCCGTGTGTAAGTGAACGGCAGACTTTGCCGTCATCGTAGCTGTCATCAAGGTCATCAAACGGGATGCCCTTCAATAATGCAAATGCATATTTACGAGTCTCTTCAGTCGTACGATAATTAATTCTTAATTGACTACTACGCCCCTTTACATTGACACCACAGCGTGATAAAACAGCCCGGTTTTTATATATTCTCTGATGAGCGTCTCCAACAATGAATATGTCGTCTTGATGTTCTTCACCAGCAATTAAGCGAATCAGTTTGTAAGCATTATCACTCAAGTCCTGACCTTCATCGACGATAATATGGTCATAGAATGGTTTAATCGGTGCGTTCATTATTGCAAGTCTACATTCATACATCGCCATGCTGTTGTCACGAAGATCACGCTCCTTCATCAAACGCTGATAATATTCAAACACAGGCCAAATCTGCATTCTGGTTTTTCTATCCAGTCTTGTGCCTCTGCCATTTCTGTTCACCTTAACATACTTTTCAAGAGTTAAAGCTTCTTGCGCAATAACAACTTTATTCCATTCTTCCTCAAAGAATCCTGCAGTAAACGGAATATTAGCAGCAGTACTTGTTACAGCTTCCTCCCATAAAGATTTAATCTCGTCATCAGAGGCAATCTTTGCGGAATAACCTTGTTCTCTCAAATACTGATTTACCCATGCATCAAGGTTAATTACCTCAATGCGACGAAGCTCATCAATAGAGCATATCTTCTTAAGATTCCATTTTATGTCCGAAGCAAGGTTTGTTGTAAATGTAGTAAAGAGAATTTTTTTCTGCCCGTTAGCTTTGCTAGCAAGATGCTTTGCCCGATGCATGGCGACAACGGTTTTACCGGTTCCTGCACCACCAAGGACTCTTGCAGGGCCATTAAAAGTCTTTCCTACAATCTTTCTCTGCGTCGGGTGAAGGAATACACGCCACTTTTCAAGAGGCTCAGCCATGATTCGCTTTAGCTCATCTTCACCATCTACTACTACGAAAGATTTCAGATTTTCAGGATTATCGAGAACTTCAGCCATATCTTCTGTAGCAATCTTTTCAGGCTTTGAGTCTTCAAGCATCTGCAGAACTTCATCTTCTTCGAAACCTTCAACTAACCACATAATGTTTTCAAAGGCATCGGAGGGAAGCACTTTTTTCGCTTCGTAGAATGCTTCTGCAGAAGAAAGCGATTTTACGAATGCCACAAGAACTTCAGGAAGCCCAAGTTTAACGAGCACATTATCAGATACTCCGCCCAGTATTCCCTTGGTTGTGTCTACAGCAGACTCTTCTGCAGCCTTCATATCATAAACCTGAATAGCTCCGGTAAGCTGGTTAACTTCGCAGCGTTTTCTCTTAGCCCAATCATAAGCCTCATCATGGTGATCCACCCAAAGAAGCAAATATACACCGGACTCTTCCTGGCGAGCTACTATTCCCCTATAGGTATCATCAATACGAACAGAGCATATTTTTTTATCGTATGCCTCGTTAATCTTTTCATAGTTGATGCCCGGTGCCTTGGGATTATTGCGGAACTTATTGATAAATTCCGTTGTTTTCCCTTGGACTTGCCTTGGCAGCGCAGCAAACGCTGTCAAAAAATCTGCAGATATTGCGACTTTTATATCCATTAATCGTTACCTCCCCAGATATCACTATTAAGTTCGGTTTCAGAAGTTATAACTGTCCAACCCTGAGCCTCAATAGTTGCCCTATCGTCAATTACATCTTGAGTAATAAACGCAATCTTCTTATCAGTCCATACCATCTCAATAGTTGCGACGATTTCTCCGGAGTCGCCTTCAAGTTCAAGACCATAATCATCCGGTTTCGGCAGCCTTGCGTCTTCAAGTTTCTTGGCAAATGCCTTTGTCTCATCGTCAAAGAGCATGCTGTAAACATCGTCCCAGCTGTCTGTACCAACGGCTATAGCCGTAGCTGACGGTGTAGATGTAGGAACAGTAAGAGCCATATAACTCATCTTTGCGATTCCGGTCTTAGTTGCCGCCATGAACTTCGGCAAAAATTGCATTACATTAGCAAAATGCCAGAAGCCATTCCACTCTTGCTCATACTTACTACTGCGAACAGCCTCATCGTCAGAAAGCAATGCACAAACCGATACTGGAGTTGTCTTATCGGCCTGCATTGAGGCAATGTTCACGCCTGCATATATGCGGAGATCTGAATCAGTTGCAAGCGGAGCCCAGCATCCAAAGAATGTCCCGCCCTGTGGGAATATGCCGGCAGCAAACTGTGTCTGACTGTTTACACCATTAAATGCAGTATTCCATATGTTGTACTCATTAGCATTATCTTTTTTCACTGGTTCAAGCAAC
>JAUNNU010000182.1 GCA_030537295.1 Bacteroidia bacterium | reverse complement strand
CTTCGATGGCGGCGTTGAGGTCGGCGGCGTTTGAGCCAACCGAGTAGGCGTAGCTTTCGCAGAATCCCAGGCCATATACATGAGCCACGAAGCCGCCCTTGCGGTTGTTCAGCCTGTGGGCGTTGTCCGACACCTGTATCTTGGCGTATGAGTATTCAGGCTTGGCTTCCAGCACCTTGAAGCGGTCGGAGATGTCGCTGCCGTCAAGGCGCATCCCGCCCACGCACGAGGTCTGCGTCACCACGTTCACGAAATGGTAGCGCGAGGTGCCGGATGAGAATGTCCCGAAGGTGGTTTCATGTATCTGCTGTTCCACAGGGCTGATGATCACCTTTGAGGGGTCGCCGTTGGTGCCGCCATAGTTGGCGCCGGTGAAATAAAGGTAGGTGCAGGCGGGCTGTGTGGTCTCGATGAAGACGGCGTCTTCCGAGGCGTTCAGCTCGAACTCGTGTGTCTGCCCCGCGTTGAGGGTCGTCAGGGCGGCGCCGTTTTTCTTCACCACGCAGTTGTTGGCCGAGGCTGTCACCCTTATGATGTCGTTGTTGCGCATACTCGAAGTGGTCACGATGAACTGTTTCCCCCAGAAGGCCACGGGCCAGTCCTGTTCCACGATATGGTCGCAAGCCATGTATCCTTCCGGGATGAACTCGCAGACATTGCCGCTGAATACGGCGATCTTGCGCCCGTTGCGGGCTTTCACATGCGATCCGGAGAGGTCGCCGCCGTTCACCGAGGCGATCTGGTAGCATTGCCCCGCGTTCAGGGTGACGCTGAACATCTGGCCGGCCTGCTGCCCCTGTGCGGTGGCGCATTTCGGCGTGATGTCAACGACGGTGCCGTTCTGGGTGGCCACTATCAGCGCCTCGCAGTTGATGAGGTCGCCTTCGTAGGTCTGCAACACATATTCATCGCGCAAAGCCGGCGTCGGCAGCACGTTGGTCACATCGAACGAACAGGTGGTGAAGTTGGAGGCGTAAAGCGAGATGGTGTCGGTGGCGGTGACATGCAGACCCGTGTTCACGACCTGCCCCGACCTTGTGGTGTAGGCCTGGGCCAGAGGGATGCTCACTTTCGTGATGCTGCCTGACGTTACCGTGAAATTCGTGCTCCAGCCCGTCTTCGGGTTGGTGACTGTTCCGGAACAGTCATCCGCCCCAGTTACAATCAGTTTGGTTTCAATGCCATAGCCCTCATCGTAGCTGTTCATGAACGAAACCCAGAAATCTTTTCCCAATGTTGAGGGCGACTGCGCCCATCCGGCAGCCGTGCAAAGCAACAGGGCGCACAGCAGGAAATAACGGTTCAGTATCCTGTTTTTACACATTTCAATGATGATAAAGATGATACAAATTCACATTTTAATTTCAGGGCGCAAATATACGTATTTTTTTCAAAAATGACGAATTAATAAAACCCGTCGGCTGAATTAATTCAGGGCATATTTGACTCCCGACAGGAATCATCGGGCAGTACATATCGGACAGCAATGAAAGTCAAAGGAACTGTGTCATATAAACCGGCAAATAAGTTACGCCGTTTTCTTTTTTTAAATCCTTCGTATAGATCAAGTATTTCTCATCGATTCTGCCACTGAATTTCTCACAGAAGCTATCCATTGAAACGTGGCGTTTGTAACTCGATGACTTAACTTCGACAGGACAGATCTTGCCGTTTCTTGACAAAATAAAGTCGATTTCATAATTGTGGCTGCCGCTTCCGGTTGGGAAGGTGTAATAAAACAGGTTGTCGCCCTTGGCTTTTAGCATTTGCGCAACGACATTTTCATAAACATAACCGAGATTTGCGTCAAGTTTATCGCTCAAAAGTTTCTGATATATAATGTTTTCCGTAAATTCCTTGTCTTTGAATGCAAGCGTTACAAAAAGCCCCGTGTCGCACACAAACATTTTATATTTATTTATGTCCATATTTAACGAAAGACCTACGCCTGGGTCGTTGGCATGATATGCCATATTTATGGTTTTGGAATCATTGAGTTCCGCAATCAATTGATTTTCAACCGTAGAGCTGGTACTACCACCAATAACGCTGGTAATCTGGTATCTTGATGAGTTTTTATTGAGTTCTGATGGAATCGCATCAAAAAGAGTTGATATTCTGCCCGACTGGTCGAGTTTCTTGAAGTCGTCTTCATAAAGCTGTATGATGTTTCGCTTGGTTTTGTCAACGATGCCTAAATCGTTTGAATTAAGATATGATTCTACCGCTTGAGGCATTCCGCCAATCAGCATATAAAGCCGGAAATTGCGCATCATTTTGCGGTTGACGCCATCTCCGAGCGACTCTTTTCTTTCAAAAACATCCTTGAGAAGAGGAGTCGTTGTCGTGTCTCCCAGCGCCCACAGAAACTCCTCATAATCCATCGGATTCAGATTTAGTTTTGTCTCTTCGCTCGGAATTATTATGTTTTTCACATTCTTTTTAATGGAAATAAGAGAGCCTGTTTCAATATAATCATAACGCCCGTCTTTGACAAGATGCTTTATCGCTTGCCTTGCTTTGGGACATTCCTGTATTTCATCAAAAATTATAGCTGACTTGCGTTCAAACAGTTGCACGCCGTACAACAGTTTGAAACGCAGAAAAACATAATTCAAATCGGAGATGTCGTCGAAAAGCGAAAACACTTCTTTTGGGGCTTTTGAGAAATCAATCAGCAAATATGAATCGTATTCATTTTGTGCGAAGTTTTCAACAATTGTTGACTTTCCTACGCGTCGTGGACCTTCTATCATAATTGCACTTTTGCCGTTCATCTCCTTTTTCCATTGGAGCATGGCATCGTATATTTTCCGTTTGAATATCATGAAATGACAATAAAAATTTCTGCAAAAATACACAAAAAATCATTTCCGCAAAATCTTTTTGACCAAAATATCCCAAAATCTCATAATCTTTGTTATTTTAACCCGTTGGAGGAACAAAATCAT
>JAUNNU010000181.1 GCA_030537295.1 Bacteroidia bacterium | reverse complement strand
AATGGGTTAGAAATCCTTTTTGCACGTTTTTAGTTTTTATCGGACAGCAATAAATTTTTTTCGTGCCGCAGGTTCTATTGTGGAATGCACACAAAAAAAGCGTGGCACCTTTTCGCCTTCATTGGAACTTTTGAGGTCTTGGACTACCTAATTCTCCCAATTACAACGAGTAAAGCCCACGCCTGTTGGCGGGAGCGCCGTTGCTTTACTCCGGGAGAATTTTTTGAAAGTGTCCAAGTTTCAAAAGTTCCAGTGCAAGCTACTTCGCTTTTCCTTATTCTATGATGTGCATACCGCTTGATGCGTCTATCTCATAGGCCAAATGTTTGGTTAATAATCAGTTTGTTATTTTTTTTTACTTCAGCAGTTTCACCTTCAACGTTTCAATCATATCGACGGTCATCTTGTCGAGGTCGTACTTCGGGTTCCAGCCCCACTCGTTGCGGGCGCAGCTGTCGTCCATCTTGTTCGGCCATGAGTCGGCGATGGCCTGACGGATCGGGTCGAACTTGTACTCCATCTCGAACTTCGGATAGTACTTCTTGATGGCGTTGTAGATGATCTCCGGGTCGAAACTCATCGACGTGACGTTGAACGAGTTGCGGTGAACGAGCTTGCTCGGGTCGGCCTCCATGATGTTGACCATCGCGTCGAGGGCATCGGGCATGTACATCATGTCCATGAACGTTCCTTTAGCGATAGGGCAGATGAACTTCTCGCCTTTGACGGCTGAATAATAGATCTCGACTGCGTAGTCTGTCGTGCCGCCGCCTGGCAGTGTGAGGTTTGAAATGAGGCCTGGGAAACGGACGGAACGCGTGTCAACGCCGAAGCGCGTGAAGTAATAGTCGCTCAACAATTCGCCAGTCACCTTCGTCACGCCGTAAATCGTGTTAGGACGCTGTATGGTGTCTTGAGGCGTGTTGTCACGAGGTGTCGAGGTGCCGAAAGCGCCGATTGATGACGGAGTGAACACGGCGCAGCCGAAGAGACGCGCCACTTCGAGGCAGTTCACCAAGCTCCCGATGCCGACGTTCCAGCCGAGCATGGGGTTCTTCTCGGCCGTCGCCGAAAGGATCGCCGCGAGGTTGTAGATGGTGTCGATGTCATATCTCTTCACCACCTCGGCTATCTGCATTATCTGTGTCGAGTCGATGCGCTCGAACGGGCCGTTTTCAACTATCTCACCTGTCAAAGGGCGAAGGTCGCTGGCCACTACGTTCTCGTTGCCGTAGATGCCGCGGAGCTTCTTTACCAATTCTGTTCCGATCTGACCGCCGGAACCAACGATTAATATCTTTTTCATATTGAAATGTAACCGCAATGCGGTTCTTTAAAATCTTTAAACTTTAAACTATTTGATAACTCCAAGTTCTTTGCCAATCTTCACGAATGCGTTGATGCACTTGTCTAAGTGTTCTCTCTCGTGGGCTGCCGAGATCTGGACGCGGATACGTGCCTGACCTTTCGGGACGACAGGGTAGTAGAAGCCTGTCACGAAGATGCCTTCTTCCTGCATCTTGGCGGCGAATTTCTGTGAGAGCGGAGCGTCGTAGAGCATGACGGCGCAGATGGCTGATTCTGACGGTTTGCAGTCGAAGCCTTTCGCGAGCATCTGTTTGATGAAGTAGTCGGTGTTTGCGTGGAGCTTGTCTTGGAGTTCGTTGGTCTCTGTCATCATCTCGAACATGCGGATGCCGGCTGCCACGAGGCCCGGTGCCATTGAGTTGGAGAAGAGGTACGGACGTGAACGTTGACGGAGCATGTCGATGATTTCTTTACGACCTGTCGTGAAGCCGCCCATCGCGCCGCCGAACGCCTTGCCGAGTGTTCCGGTGAGGATCTCGACCTTGCCGCGGAGGTTGTAGCGTTCTGTCACGCCACGGCCTGTCTTGCCGACGACACCGGCCGAGTGGCTTTCGTCAACCATGACCATTGCGTCGTATTTCTGTGCGAGTTCGTAAATCTTGTCGAGTGGGCAGACGTTGCCGTCCATTGAGAACACGCCGTCGGTGACGATGAGGCGGAAGCGGCATTTCTGCGCGTCCTGAAGCTGTTTCTCGAGGTCGGCCATGTCGGCGTTGGCGTAGCGGAAACGCTGTGCCTTGCAGAGACGCACGCCGTCGATGATGGAGGCGTGGTTCAACGAGTCGCTGATGATGGCGTCGTCGGCGCCGAGCAATGGCTCGAACACGCCGCCGTTGGCGTCGAAACATGCTGCATATAAGATGGTGTCTTCAGTACCGAAGAACTCGGCGATTTTCTGCTCGAGTTTCTTGTGCAGGTCCTGGCAACCGCAGATGAAACGCACCGAGGCCATACCGAAGCCGCGCTCGTCCATGCCTTTCTTCGCTGCCGCGATGAGCTCCGGGTTGTTGCCCAAACCGAGGTAGTTGTTTGCACAGAAGTTCAGGCATTTCTTGCCTTTCACAAGGATTTCGGCACCCTGCGGGCTTTCGATGATACGTTCGTTCTTGTACAGTCCGTCGGCTTCAATCTGAGCCAATTCCTGCTGTAAGTACTTTTGGAAATTTGTGTACATGATATGTTATTTTTAAAAATTTCTTTGGCTGCAAAAATACAAAATCCGTTGGAAAATTGTATCGGTTTTTCTTAATTTATTTTCAGACTCTGAACCGACGGAAAAGTGTTCTATTATTAGGTAAAACCACAATTGGTGCAAATTTTCGATTGAATGCTAAATTTGTACCAAATTATCCTATATCGTTTAATGTCAACAAATTGCAATTTGCCATTTGCAATGATTTTTCGCCAGAATAAACGATATTGCACTGTTCTGTAACCGCTGATGACAGACCTGCCCAGTAATTCAATCCTTTGGTGAAGTCGGATGAAAATGTTTTTCCTGATTTGATTTCGTATGCGAATTGTTTGTCGCCGACGGTTTTTATCAAGGGCAATTCTAAATAAAACTCTTTGATAATCAAATAAATATTTGTATATTTGC
>JAUNNU010000076.1:1242-14595 GCA_030537295.1 Bacteroidia bacterium | reverse complement strand
CATTCACAATTGTTGCTGATTTATTAAAACTACTGATATTCAGCATTTCTGTTTTTTTATGTAGCACAGGCGACGTTGTTAATCAGACTATACATGGTGGCGTTAGCGGTATGATTACTGGTGTTGATCGCCGCCAGTATTATTCCGACATCCCTGATGTTCTGAAGGCGCATGTAAATCTTTTAGAGGAGAGGATAAAGGAAAAGGACAGCCAGATAAAGGATTTGCTTATTATTTTAAAAGGGAAATAATAAAAACTGGATTAAATCTCCCGCCTTTCCCGGCGCAAAACCGGCGCAAAAGTGGGTGAAACGAAAAATATAAGTAGCTGATAATCAGGCTGCAAAAACTTTGCAAAATTGTTGAAGTTGTGGCCGGTTCGAGTCCGGTAACCTCCACAAAATAAAAGCTAACATTTTAACTTACAGAATGTTAGCTATTTTTTTGATTTAAAAACGTCATCAAGGTCTTTGGCGTTTTAAGTGTGAATTTCATTTGAAAAGACAATCTTCAGATTCAAAAATCGCCGACGTTTTGACCTAAAAGCCAACTTCGCCGACAATTTTCAGAGTGTCTGTTTTCCCGTTGATTCAGATGTTTGCTTGATGGCAAGTCCCACATTTAATCATCTCGCGGCTCAAGCCGTGTCATTCCGGCAACGCCACAACGTTGAAAGTCACGAGGTCTTCATCGCCGAAGTTATGGATGCTGTGGCTGTGTCCTTTCGGACAGTAATGGAGCGTTCCTGGCGTATAAACCTGCTCGTTGCCGTCGAAGAAAATGGTCGCCTTACCTGCGAGCACATAGACGGTCTCCATATTCGTCTCGTGTGAGTGACAGCCGACAGAAGCCCCAGGAGGCATTGTGCAATACATCGCTCTCACCTCGCCGTCAGTGAACATTTTCATATACACTTCGCCGTCGCCGCCCTTGAAGTTCGGCAGCGTCTTGGCGGTCATGGTGTCGAAACGCACCGTGCTGACAACAGGTTTGCATTCGGTCACATTTTCCTTTTGATTTTGATTTTCGACCTGGCTATTGCAGGCTGTCATTGCAAAAAACATTGACAATGAAATAATTACGAATGATTTTATATTCATCTGTTTATAAATTAGATTTGCAAAGATACGCATGATTTCCCAAATGTCAAGTGATTAAACGATTTTTATTTCACGCTACATTCGCGAGTTGACAAGCGTCAGCATAATAAAAAATCATCTGCAAAAAGTTACGAAACCGATGTCAAGAACATGGATTCCGTCATAAAACACATCTATTTTTAACGTGCAAGAACCTTGTTTTTGTTCCGTCAATCAAGTCGGAAATAACGTGCACCTTTGCCTTGCAATTTTAACAATTAAAATCATGTCAAAGGACGTCATTGTGTCACCACGAATCGAACGAATCGGGCGAATGGGTTGTGAATTGCTTTCAAATTTTGGTTGCTTTTGCAGTAGCTGGCAACATTTTTTTCATTTTTGGTGTTCGTATTAAATAATTGAAAAATCTAATAAGCTGTCTCGTATTCATATTTCTCCCGATGTTTGTATCGAGAGAGCCTATCAATGAGGAGGGTTGCACCTGCAAAGGGCGCCGCGGTTCTGATTTGTGTGGAATGACTTTTTTGTCGGATTTAGCCGATGATGCCGTCGTAAAGGTCTGAAACATGGAACTCAAGGTCGTTGCCCCAGACGATGTTTCCGTATTCAAGATGTCCCTTCCTGAAGTTGACGGGTTTTAGGTATTTGTTGTATTGTGGGTGAGGGTGCTTGCGGATGAACGCGCCGATGTCAACACGTCGTGAGGTGCCATCACTGAATACGAGCAACACGGTTATGTCATCGTTGCAGGTTGCCTGCGTTATTGTAACAAGTTCATTCATCTTACAGTTTCTTTTTTATAACGGTTCTCCTGACGGTCTTTTTCATCACGAAGTAGTTTATCCACTTCTCGATAATGTTCATTGCGTACTTCTCCACGAACTCGCGGGCTTCGTTCTTCTCCTTGTCGGTCAGTGGTGTGCCTTTGCTTTTACGATCCCTCACTTCGATGACCTTTCCGTTGTCAATGATAATGTCAAAGATCGTCTGTCTTCCAGCTTTCTCGGCGTGGACGTGAACAGGCTCGTGTTCCAGCGAGTAGAATTTGAATACGAGACCAAAATATTCGTAGATTGTAGGCATGATTCTGAATTTGAATTTTTCCGCGGCAAAGATACACATTATTTCGGAAACGTGCGGCAACGGGACTGTTTTTTCCGCCCTTGACGAATTTTTTCAGTTCGTTGTTGATTTTGGAAGAAGAGAACCAGCAGAAAAAACAGCTTCCTGACGCCGCAGGAACATCTTTACAGTGTTGTGAATTGCTTTCAAATTTTGAGTGGTTTTGCAGTCGCAAACAACAATTGAATGGTTCAGGTGGTCGAGTTTATGAGACGGCATATATGTAGCAACCACCGAATGGAATGGAAGAAATGTAGTTCCATTGTCAGATGCAGGAAAACAGCAAACTTACAGTGATAGTACTTGTTATGGAAACGGGAAGCACAAGACTTTAGAAATGACACGGGTTAGGACTCCGAAAATAATCAAGTTAAACTTCCCCTTTTTAGGACAGTAACTAATAATGTTGAATTTATTGCCGAGAAATTTAATCATAATTCCTTATATATCAAGAAATTTGGCGTTAAATTTTATTAACAGAAGTAACGGGATTTTGCATAAATCATAAAACAAAACAACCTTTTTATGCCTTGTCAGACAGTTTTTTGCTCCTTTTCCCTTGATGGAAAATGAACCGAAAAGGTCAAGCGCCATCCGAAGCTCGGACCGCCGTCCGTACTCGTGCCATTGCATTGAAAAGCGAAGCCCCATAGAATTAAGAATCATACAATTTAAATCAAAAAAATAGCTCCACGGAGTACGCGGAGCCTAGAACTCTTCGGCTTATAGCCTTATTGTGAAAAGTCTTTCAAAATTTGTGCTGCAAAAATAAACATTTTTTTTATACAGCAACAAAATTTTAGCTGTTTTTTGGAAATTAAAAAATAATTGATATATTTGCACTCATTAAATCTTAAGAATTATGAGCAATATTGTCGGTTTAGATTTGGGTACAAATTCAATTGGAATTTCAATTAGAAATAAGGATAATGGGAAAGAAGTTGTTGACCAATTGGAGTATTTCAGTGCGGTTATTTTTAAATCTGGTGTTGGTACAGCTAAAACAGGTGAGTTTTCGTACGCTGCTGAACGTACAAAAAAACGTTCGACACGAAGGCTTTATCAAGCAAGAAAATATAGAATTTGGGCGACACTAAAATGTTTAATTGAAAATGATTGTTGTCCACTTTCCATGGAAGATTTGGAAAAATGGAGCAGGTATGATAAAGCACAAGGATTAAAACGACAATATCCTATTCATGCGACTAAATTTGAGCAATGGGTGCGTTTGGATTTTGATGGTGATGGTGTAGCCGATTATTCAAGTCCTTTTCAATTGAGAGCTGAATTGATGGAAAAGCAATTCGATTTTTCCAACCAAATTGATAGGTATAAGCTGGGAAGAGCCTTATATCACATTGCACAACGTCGCGGGTTTAAAAGCAGTAAAGGGGAGACATTAAAGGAACAAGCAAAGAACGAATGTGAAGAATTCGTAGAAACGGATTTTTCCACAGCTTTAAAAAAATCGGAAGAGAAGAAGTCTGGAAAGTTATCTGAGTATATGGAATTGAACAGTCTCCCGACAGTAGGGTGTGCCTTTTACCATCTTGGGAAAAACGGTATTCGTGTCAGGAACAGTGAATATCAAGCAGTACGCTTTCAGTATAAAGATGAAATAAGACAAATATTTGAATTTCAGGATGGATTGGACAAAGAGAGCGTCTTTTACAAGCGACTTGTTAGTGAGAAAAAGGGAGAAGGCACAATTTTTTACAAACGCCACTTACGTTCACAAAAGGGTTTAGTAGGAAACTGCACTCTTGAACCAGACAAACCTCGTTGCCCAATTAGTCATCCAGAATTCGAAAAATTCAGAGCATGGTGCTTGATAAATAATATTAGATTTGGTGAAGACTTGAAATATACACTTACTATTGAGCAAAAAGAACAATTATATAAAGACAAGTTTTTGCTGACAAGGTCGTCGTTCAAATTCCAAGAAATAAGGGAATGGATTGAGAAAAGAATTGGAATGCCATTGGATTATGGAACGAAAACCATCAACTACAAAGACAAGGTTAGTGTTTCAGGATGCCCGATTTCTGGAAGAATGAAGAATTTGCTTGGAGTAGGTTGGGAGAATTGGAAGTATGATTCTGGGATAACTAAAACCAATAACAAAAGTGGAGAAATAAAGACTATTACATACAATTCAACAGACATCTGGCATGTATGTTTCTCATCTTTCTCACTTGACGACCCCCAATATGTGGAAGAATTTTCCAAAAACAAATTGCATTTTGATGACAATCAGACAAAACAACTTGTTCGTATTTTTGGAGCTATTCAACAAGGTTATGGGATGTTGAGTCTGAAAGCCATTAAAAACATTAATCGTTTTCTACAAAGAGGGTTGATTTATACCGACGCTGTACTATTGGCAAAACTACCCGATATTTTCAAAGACAAGTGGAAGACAGTAGAAAAAAGCATAGTTGAAGAAGTTGACTTAATTATTGACAACAACCGAAAGCAAAAACAAGTATATAATATTGTAAATGCGTTGATCGCCAATTACAAATCATTAGAAGTTACCGAACAATTTGCATACAAAAACTATGATTACAAGTTGGATTCGTCTGACTTGAAAGATGTTAGAGAAACTGCAATCAAAGCAATGGGTGAGAAAACATGGGCAAAGAAAGATGTAGAAGAACAGAACCAATTACTTGATAAAGTTGCAGAACTGTATCAAAGTTTCTTTACTTCGGACAAAAGAGATTATTTTAAATTACCAAAAGTAGCCGATGCTTTAGCTGGGTTTTTACATGAAAGATACGAATTTTTGTCAGTGAAAGACTTGCGAAAGATATATCATCCGTCAATGATAGAGTTTTATGCTCCGTCAAAACCCGAAATAATTGATGACGGACGCTGTATGAGGTTATTGGGAAGTCCTGTGATAGGAGCATTAAAGAACCCTATGGCTATGCGTGTTTTGCACACTTTGCGCAAACAAGTAAATGCATTGCTTAAGGCAACGGATAAATACGGGAATGCCATTATTGATGAATATACTCGTGTGGTTGTTGAAACTGCCAGAGAACTGAATGATACCAATATGCGTTGGGCAATTGAGGCTTATCAGAGGGAAAGAGAAGCGGAAAACAAGGAATATGAAAAACTCTTAAGAGAATTTTATCCTGATCGATTCCTAAACAAAGATGATGTTGATATTGTTAGGCTGGCGTGTGATCAACATGATATTCCTGAAAATGGGAGCATTGTTCCTGATGTGCCAAAAGACAAAAAACGAGTCGAAGGAGTCCCTGTGTATAAAAAAGATATTACCAAATATCGTTTATGGTTAGAGCAAGGTTGCCGCTGCCTTTATACTGGGAAAATCATCAATATTACAAACCTTTTTGATGACAATGCCTTCGACATTGAGCACACAATTCCCCGAAGCCAATCATTCGATGACTCATTGGCGAACCTGACAATTTGTGATGCCAATTTTAACAGAACTAAAAAGAAGAATCAAATTCCGGCACAACTTGCAAATTATGATGATATCAAACGTCGTTTGCAGCCTTGGTTTGACAAGGTGGAGCAATTGAAAGACAATGTGGAGTTTTGGAAAGCACAATCCAAACGAGCCCAAGATAAGGACCGAAAAGACCATTGCATCAGGCAAAAGCATCTGTGGCAAATGGAATTGGACTATTGGCAAAACAAAGTTGACAGATTTACAATGACGGAAGTGACATCTGGGTTTAGGAACAACCAACTGAATGATACACGAATAATAACAAAATATGCGTACCATTATTTGAAAACAGTGTTTAATAAGGTTGAAGTGCAGAAAGGCAGTGTAACTGCTAATTTCAGAAAAATGCTTGGCGTTCAAAGCGTTGACGAGAAGAAGTGCCGTGACAAACATTCACATCATGCCATCGACGCAACCATTTTGACCTTAATCCCGACCGCAGCCCAACGTGATAGAATGCTTGAACTCTTTTACAAAATTCAGGAAAAGAAGCGCTTTGATGAAAACACCCATGAGCTTGAACGGGATTTGGAAAAGGAAATAAAGAGTTGCGGCTTATCAGGAAATGTGTCTGAAATTGTTCCATTTATCGAGAATAATATATTGGTGAACCATGTTTCCAAGGATCAAACATTAACCCCAGCAAAACGAAAAGCTCGCGTGCGAGGGAAAGAAGTTTCTGTGAAAAATAAACAAGGAGAATTAGTAAACAAATGGATTACTGGTGATAGCATTCGCGGACAGCTACATGGAGAAACCTTCTATGGAGCAATAACTCAATGGCAAAAAGATGAAAGAGGAAATTTTCTTCTAAACGAGGATGGTACAATTGCCACAAACGGCAAGGTGTATTATGTAGTTCGTCGTGAATTAAAGTATAAGAGTAATAATGTTGATGCGGGTTTTACAAGTTGGGATGATTTGGGAAATGCCATTGTAGATAAAGATTTATTTTCAATTATGAAAGGTCAATTTTCCGAGGGCACATCATTCAAAGAAGCTTGTGCAAAAGGTATTTTCATGTTTAAAAAGAATATGAAAGGCAGAATTGATTATTCTGAAGAATGCAAGGTAAATAAGATTCGCCATATTAGGTGCTATACATCGGTGAAGAATCCACTTGCAATTAAAAACCAAACCTATATGTCTGACAAGCCATACAAACAAAAATATTATGCTGAAATGGGAGATTTGTATGTAATGTGCAAATATGAAGATTCTGATAAAACAGACAAGGAGTTCCGTTTATTTGGATTATTTGATATTAGCGAAAATAGAAAGATGGGGTTGGAAGATATACCAACAAGTGTTATAAACAAAAAGGGTAATAAAACACTATGGCTTAGCCATCAATTAAAGAGAGGAGATATGCTTCTTCTTTATAAAGATTCGCTGGATGAGCTAAAAGATTTGGATAATGAAACGCTTTCGCAACGTTTATATGTTATTAGAGGTTTTGAAACGGATGGTAATAGAATAATACTTCAAAAACACATTAATGCCCAATCTGATAAAGATTTGGGGAAAGGTGGATCAATAAAGGACTATAAACAAATGCCGGAAAAGATTCGTTGTGGAATAAATACTTTGAAGTATTTGATTCTTGGAGTGGATTTTGTTATAACATCGAAAGGAATTGTTTTTTGAGATGATTAAAAAGACCCTATTCTTCGGCAATCCTGCATATCTGTCAGTTAAAAATTCGCAACTCGTTGTTAAGCGGACCGACCCCGAAACACGACAGGAGATTGTTAGAACTGTCCCAATTGAAGATATTGGCGTTGTGGTTCTTGAAGACAGGCAGATTACTATAACCAATGTGGCTCTTGATGCTTTGATTCAAAACAATTGTTCTGTAATAACTTGCGATGAAAAGCACATGCCCGCAGGAATGCTGTTGCCTCTTGATGGCAATACAATTCAAAGTGAGCGTTTTGCCAATCAGATTGAAGCCTCTTTGCCATTGAAGAAACAGCTTTGGCAACAAACAGTTCAAGCAAAGATAAGAAATCAGGCATCGGTCTTAAAGAGGTTGAGCGGTGTTGAGGTCGGTTGTATGCTTGCATGGGCTAACGATGTGAAAAGTGGAGATAGTGATAATCTTGAAGGGCGAGCGGCAGCTTATTATTGGAAAAACATTTTCCCGAGTTTGCCGGGTTTTACTCGTGACAGGGAGGGGGAGATGCCTAACAATCTGTTGAATTACGGTTATGCAATTGTGAGGGCGGTTGTTGCTCGCGCTTTGGTCGCGAGCGGACTGTTACCCACACTTGGAATTCATCACCACAACAGGTACAATGCTTATTGTCTTGCTGATGATATTATGGAGCCATATCGTCCTTATGTTGATGAAACGGTGATTAATATAATGCGAAGTAATATCGATTATGGTGAATTGACTCCAGATTTGAAGAAACAGCTTTTATGTTTGCCGGTTACAGAAGTGGTGATTGGAGGACAACGCAGCCCGTTGATGGTTGCCGCATCGCAAACCACAGTATCTTTGTGCAAATGCTATTCAGGCGAATTACGCAAAGTTGTATATCCGGCCATGGAAATCTGACATGGACAGGTTTAGCGAATACAGAATTATGTGGGTGTTGGTGTTTTTCGATTTGCCAACGGATACGAAAAAGGAGAGAAAAGCCGCGGCAGAGTTTCGTAAGAAACTTTTGAATGACGGCTTTACAATGTTTCAGTTTTCTATTTATTTGAGGCATTGTGCAAGCATGGAGAATGCTGATGTTCATATAAAAAGGGTGAAAATGTCGTTGCCAGAATATGGCGAAGTCGGAATAATGTGTGTAACCGACAAGCAATTTGGCAGCATGGAGATTTTTCACAACAAAAAAGCTGAAGAAACAAGCACTCCTGGGCAGCAGCTGGAATTGTTTTGAAAATGGAATTCGGTATGAAATTAAAAAATCCGACTCTAAACAAGCCGGATTTTTTAATTCAAAAACAACTTTTAACATATTGCAAATCAATAATTTGCAACGATTGTATTGTTTTCGATGCAAATTTACACAAATTTTGAAAGCAATTCACAACCGCCGGCACGTTCACATTTTGTTCACAATTATTGTTTTCGATGCAAATTTACACAAATTTTGAAAGCAATTCACAACTGCCTCCATTCATTTCAATGACAAAGTGAATTGTTTTCGATGCAAATTTACACAAATTTTGAAAGCAATTCACAACCCCTGTGTTCAGCCGTGGGCATGGAAGACAATTGTTTTCGATGCAAATTTACACAAATTTTGAAAGCAATTCACAACGGTTCGTGGAGCCTGCCATCGTTTGGATGTATTGTTTTCGATGCAAATTTACACAAATTTTGAAAGCAATTCACAACAAGTTTCGTTCATGGTATGGGGAACGCCAAATTGTTTTCGATGCAAATTTACACAAATTTTGAAAGCAATTCACAACAACGCTGCTGAACTTGCGCAAATATCTGCAATTGTTTTCGATGCAAATTTACACAAATTTTGAAAGCAATTCACAACTTACGTTCCTTCAGTTCCTCATGTTACAAAATTGTTTTCGATGCAAATTTACACAAATTTTGAAAGCAATTCACAACGCTTGACCTATTTAAAGGTCGCAACGCTGCATTGTTTTCGATGCAAATTTACACAAATTTTGAAAGCAATTCACAACGGCAGTGCATAATAAGTATGAATCCGCCTTATTGTTTTCGATGCAAATTTACACAAATTTTGAAAGCAATTCACAACTTATGACGCTGCGGCGGTTGTCGCAAGTAAATTGTTTTCGATGCAAATTTACACAAATTTTGAAAGCAATTCACAACCATCTTTTCGAGTTGAAGTTCATTTCTACCATTGTTTTCGATGCAAATTTACACAAATTTTGAAAGCAATTCACAACACAAATACAACATCTCCCATGAATATGGCAATTGTTTTCGATGCAAATTTACACAAATTTTGAAAGCAATTCACAACACCGATGGTGTAAAGTATAAAGGCGTTAAATTGTTTTCGATGCAAATTTACACAAATTTTGAAAGCAATTCACAACTCCCCTTGTATTATAATTGTACACTTGACAATTGTTTTCGATGCAAATTTACACAAATTTTGAAAGCAATTCACAACCCATGCGAACCTTACTGAAGAAGGTCGCTTATTGTTTTCGATGCAAATTTACACAAATTTTGAAAGCAATTCACAACGTAGATAAAGGGATAAGCCTTGTATCTGCTATTGTTTTCGATGCAAATTTACACAAATTTTGAAAGCAATTCACAACGCAATCCAAGCTGGCGAAGTGCTTGTATGTATTGTTTTCGATGCAAATTTACACAAATTTTGAAAGCAATTCACAACCTTATGAGCAGGATTATTTGGTTTCCGCATATTGTTTTCGATGCAAATTTACACAAATTTTGAAAGCAATTCACAACCTGCATCGGGATTTATACCAGCATCTAACAATTGTTTTCGATGCAAATTTACACAAATTTTGAAAGCAATTCACAACTTGAAAGGTTCATTTTCGAAGATATTCGGTATTGTTTTCGATGCAAATTTACACAAATTTTGAAAGCAATTCACAACCATTCGCCCCCCACACCCCCGATTGGGATTATTGTTTTCGATGCAAATTTACACAAATTTTGAAAGCAATTCACAACATCACGCCAAGCGGTGGCACGATGAACCCCATTGTTTTCGATGCAAATTTACACAAATTTTGAAAGCAATTCACAATAAGGATTATTCCGTTGTGAAAACATCAAGGCCGCCCTCGTCCTCAACGGGGGCTTTTTTATTCCTTCACCTTGAACACCTTCCTCTGCGTGAGCATCAGCACGAAGGCGAGAATGGCACCGAAAATGTCGGACGCCGTGCACGACGCGAACACGCCGAACAGCGGGGCGTAGCCGAGTTTCGTGAACAGCATCGGCACAAGGAACATCATCGGGATCAGGAAGATGACCTGACGCGAGAGGCTCGTCGCGATGGCGATCCACGGCTTGTCGATGCTCTGGAAGAAGTTGGAGTTGACGATGGTGAACGCTATGAGCGGCGACATCACCGAGATGAGCGGCAACGCCCTCTGCGAGATGTCGAGCAGCGCAGTGTCGCTCGTGAACGCCATCGAGATGAGACGCGGCATGGCGCAGCCCAAGACCGCCGACAGGATTCCAAGTGCCACGCACACCTTCATCGTCAGCCTGTAAACGCGTTTCAGCCTTTGAGGATGGCCGGCGCCGTAGTTGTATCCGGCGATGGGCTGCATCCCCTGGCATACGCCGATGATAATCAGAACCATGAAGTTCATGAAACTGTTGGTGATGCCGTACGCCCCGACAGCGAAGTCGCCGCCGAACCTGATGAGCTGGCTGTTGAGAATCGCCACGACACCGGCCGCCGCCACGTTCATCAGGAACGGACTCATGCCTATCATGAAGATGTTCTTGAAGATATAACCGCGCGGCTTGAAGCCGTGACGCCTGAACCTGATAAACGAGTCTTTCTTCAGGAAATGCATCGCCGACAGCAAAGTGGCGAACGCCATCGAGATCGTCGTCGCCCACGCCGCGCCCGCGATGCCCATCTTGAACCTGAAGATGAACAGCGCGTCGAGGACTATGTTCAGTATCGCGCCGCTTCCGAGGATGAGCATCGACTTGGTGGGATAACCGCTCGCGCGTATCAGCGACGCGAGGTTGAACGCCATCGTCAGCAGGAACATTCCCGGCAGCACGATGACCATGTATTCGTGCGCGTACGCCACCGTGTCGGGCGTGGCGCCGAAGAGAATCAATATCTTATCCATGAAGAGATAGCCGAACAGCATCACGAGGCCGCTCAGCACCGTGGTGAAGATGACGCTGTTGCCGAGGATGTTCTCCGCCCAGTTGACGTCTTTCTTGCCGAGCACTATCGACATCCTCGCGCCTGCGCCGACCCCGACGAGCGCGCCGAAAGCGTGCACGATGTTCATCACCGGCATCGTGATGGCGAGACCCGCGATTGCCAAAGCACCGACACCCTGTCCGATGAAAATCCTGTCACAAATGTTATAAACCGACGCGATGACCCGACTCACCACCGACGGTATCGCGTACGCAAGTAAAAGAGAACCAATGCCTTTGGTCTCCAATTCTTTAGTTTTGTCTATCTGCATTTTCCAAAATCAAAATAAAATTCAACACAATAATATCGTTCCGAAAAAATTCCGGCAAAGATAACAAAAAAAGAAACATGAAAAATATTTTTCAGAAAAGCATCTCAAATCGTTTATTTACATTATTTTTGCAAACAAATTCGTTTAAATATGAATACTATAACTTTGGAGTACGACAACTCAAATTCACTTGCCATTAAAATGCTTGAGCAAATCCTCACAAGCGGATTTTTCAAGGTTTCAAGCAAACAAAACAAAATTGACATATCCTTGGAAGAAGAAAAAATGGGGCTTGTAAATTCATACGACAGCCTCGACGACTTCATCATAAAAATGAATTCATAATGTACAAATTTAGAACCACAAACCAATTTGAAAGAGATTATTCTTTATGTAAAAAACGGGGACTAAACATGGATTTGATTGATAAAGCCATGAAGATTCTCGTGAGAGATGGTCGTTTACCCAGTGAATATCAACAACATAAACTTTCAGGAAAATATTCAAACTGCTGGGAGTGCCATATAAAACCTGACTGGCTCTTAATTTGGAAACAATACGACGACGAATTGTTAATGTTATTCACAAATACCGGTACTCATTCAGACTTGTTCAAATAGTATCAGACATCTTGTTTCTCTATTTTCTTTGCAATGGTGATGCCATATTCGTAAAGAAGGTAGAACGGCAGGAAGATGAGAATCTGGCTCATGACATCAGGCGGCGTGATCATGGCCGAGATGACCAGCAAGACGACGATTGCGATCTTCCTGTTTTTCTTCAGCCACGCCGAATTGACAATTCCTATTGAAGCCAACAGCCTGATTAACAATGGAAGTTGAAACACGAGACCTCCGGCGAAGCACACTCCCATCACCGTGCTGACATACGAACTCACGTCGATGATGTTGTCGATTCTGCCGTTGGCCTCGTAGGTGACGAGGAAGTTGATGCCGAGCGGCGCGATGATGAAGTAGCTGAAGCCGACACCGAGGAAGAACCAGAACACGATTTTCCAGACGATGCGGCGGCTGCGTCTTTTTATCTCTTTGCCGAGCGCCGGCTTGATGAAACCCCACAGCTGCCCGATGATGTACGGGAACCCGACGACGAGCGCGCCGACAGCCGACGCCTTGATGTGAAGCATGAACTGCCCCGCCATCTTCGTGTTGTAAATCTGGACCTGATTAGCGTTGATTCTCAACGCCTCCACACCTGTCAGCGAGGCCAATTTTGCCATCAGTCGGTTGGAGATGAAATCGCTTTGAGCGGGATAAAAAACAATGTCGATGATGTCGCCTTTGAAGAAAATGAAAAGTACCACGAAGAACACAAGAAACGCCACCGCAATGTGTATCAACACTTTGCGAAGCTCATCAAGATGTTCCCCGAAGGTCATCTCAACGTCTTCCTGTTCCACGACCTTCTTTTCAGACATTGTCAGTCTTTCTTATCGTCTTTCTTTTCTTCTTT
>JAUNNU010000076.1:0-1232 GCA_030537295.1 Bacteroidia bacterium | reverse complement strand
AGCACATTTTATTCTTCATTTAAAGAAGATTCTTCTTCTTTCTTTTCGTCGTCTGAAATCGGTTTTTCCATCGCGTCTTTGAATTCCTTGACGCCGCGACCCATGCCGCGCATCATTTCAGGAAGTTTCTTGCCGCCGAAAAGCAGCAAAATCAACAATATTATAAGGAGGAGTTCACCGGTACCGATACCGCCAAGGAATAATGTCGTCATAATTTCTTCAATTTAAAAATCGGTTGCAAAGATAGTAAAAAGTTTATAAAGTTGGAAAGTTCATAAAGTTTTTAAAGTTATAAAGTTTTTAAAGTGTGGAGTTTTTTTGATGCGGCAGCCGACTCCACTCTCAACTCTCAAAACTCACTACAAGGGTGAAACTTCAGGTAATTCATAAAGGTATTCCGGCGCGAAATCCGCCCCGTTGCTCCACTCGATTGTATTGAATTTCACCGAGAAACGCTTGAAGTAATCAACATTCTTGAGAGGCTCAAAGACAAGGCCGACCAATGAGTCTTTCAGGTCAACACATTTTATCACATCGTTGTTGAACCACAATTTCACGCGGTATTCGCCAAGATATTCGGCTTTTATGACTTCAAGAAAAAACATGGCGCTTATTTTAACGATTCTATTTTGGCGAGTGGGAGGCCGTTTTGTGCCTTCTCCCAGTTTGACATCAGTTCTTCGCGGTGCAAGTCGAGCCATTCTAAAACCATTCTCAAGGCTCTTGCAGGCATCTCCCCCTTGACAACTCCATTTTCAATCTCAACACTTACCTTGTATTCGTTATACCATGCATGGAAATGTGCCGGCGCATGATCCGTGAAATTCATGAGAATAATAATCCCATAAAAATTACTGATTTGTGGCATAATGTTAATTTTTTGCAAAGGTACACATAAAATGTTTAATGTGTTGTATTTGTTAAAATTTTTATTCTTACATGCGGATTTTTTTGATGTGACGGCTTGCGGCGAACGGCACCGTTTAACAATACGAAGATTGTCCGACTCCCTGCGGGCAGTCAGCAAGCCACTCTCATCACTCTTCTCTCATCTCTCCTCTTTAATTCCCTCACGAAAAAGACGTAGCCACATCCCTTTCCCGAGTTTTTTGCACGAAATAGACGTAGCTACGTCCTGTTTTTGAGTTTTTCACAGAAAATTGACGTAGCTACGTACTTTTTTTTATTGGTGTCCGATAAAACTTTTTTAGAGCAAAAAAACAAGGGCTGAT
>JAUNNU010000180.1 GCA_030537295.1 Bacteroidia bacterium | reverse complement strand
TTCAACAACTGGTTCTTCAACAATCTGCGGAGTCGGTTTCTCCTCCTCGATAGGTTTCGGGCAGTTCTTCTTGAAATTATAGCGCACACCGACGTTCGTGGTGAATGACCAGTCTTCCCATGTGCCGGAAACGATTCCGTTCACGAGGTCGCCGTCACAGAATGCGACTGTTCCATCTCCGTAAATGTCCCAGTGTTCGTTTAATCTGAAGCTGAGTTCCAATCCCACCGGCACTTCGGCCACGACTCTTCTCTTGGCAATGCCTTTGCCTGAACTGTGGAAATGGTCGTCATCATATTCTTTGTATCCATAATACACCACATCTCCGGCATAGTACGGCAAGCCGTTCAAATGTGTCTGGTATGTTCCTTTTGCTTTGTAGTGGAGCATGCCGATACCTGCGTGGATGTAGAGGCTCACCAACCTGTCTTCCTTGTATTTTATTCCGTTGATGATGTCGAATCCGAGGTTGACTTCTGTGGTGATCTGGTTGCCTTCGTCGCATATGTAAACCACTTCGTCTGTCTCATTGTCTCTGACATCCTGTGTGAATGTTGCAAATCCGATTTTTCCATACACTTTCCAGCATCTTCCCCATTTATAACCGCCGCCGAGATTCACATTGATTCTGGTATCTTCAATCAACGGGATTTTTCTCACGTCGCCCAATGCATAGAACGGGCCTGCATCGAGAAAGATAAACCAGTTGCTGCAGTAAGACTTGTTTGCTTGTCTGACAGGGTCTCTCAGGATTCTGTGTTTGGTGCCGATGTTGAATGATGAGATCCAATCGTTGTTGCTGCCGCTTCCGTGGCCGTCGAGAAGGTCGCTGTCCACCCATGTGGCGGTATAGTCGAAATAAATGTCCCATCTGCGGGCGATTCTGAAACCGAGTTCCACACCCATTGGTACTTCAAAAATGCAACGTCTTTCCTTGTAACCGCGGCCGTAATAAACATAATCGGCATCGTAGTTGAGGTTCGACTTGATGCCTACATTTGTCTGTGTGCCGTCGGCGTTGTCAGTTTTCAGTCTGTAATGCAACGACCCGATGCCGATGTGCGGTGTCAACGACACAAAACGATTCGGGTTGTAACCGGCCACGAGGTCGATGAAACTGACGTTGAGGCTGAGGTTGGCTTCAATGTAGTTGCCCTTTTTGATTCTGAAGCCGTCTGCATGGTCGTTTTCCCCACGCAAGACGCCGCCGCTGAAGTTTCCTTTGACACTCAACCAGTCGAGGAACTGCCAGCCCACACCGACACGGTAGTCGAATCCCGGTTTTATTTTGGTTACATCACCAGAAAGGAAGTCTGCTCCGAGGTCAACAGTTGTGTAAATGTGTCCCTTGAAGTCACTTTTTGGAGATGTTTCTGTCCCGGTTTCCTGTGCTGACAAAGAAAACGAGACAAATGCTAACGCCATGATTAGCAATAATCTCTTAATTGTAAATTTGCCCATAATTTATAACTTGTTATAATAAATCAAATAAAAAATTTAACTTGCAAAAATACAAATTTTTCTATAACAAATGAAAAATTATTTTTTATTCCGTAAATTTTTAAATATGTGATACATTATGATTCCGCCGGTAACTGACACGTTGAGTGAATGTTTCGTGCCTTCCTGCGGAATTTCTACAGCCTGTTCGCAATACGGCAGCACGTCGTCGTCAACGCCATCCACCTCGTTCCCGAAAATGTACGCCGATTTTTCAGGTACTTCAAAGTCATCGAGCTTGATGCTGTCTTCAACCTGTTCTATGGCGAAAATCCTGTAATTCATCGACTTAAGATGTTCACAGGCTTGTGCCGTCGTTTCGAAATACTTCCAATCGACGCTTTCATCAGCTCCAAGTGCCGTTTTGTGAATCTCACGGTGCGGCGGACATGCAGTGATTCCGCAAAGGTATATCGCTTCAATCCTGAACGCATCAGCGGTCCTGAAAAACGCCCCGACATTGCTCAATGAACGCACGTTGTCAAGGACGACAATTGCCGGCAGCTTTTTAACATTATGATAATCAGTCAGATTTAACCGATTCATCTCTTGCGTTGTTAGTTTTCTCATTTTACAAAATTTGTGCAAAATTACTTTTTTTTAACGTCAACTCGCTAAAAATGTTTACCTTTGCGACACTTTATTTTATAAGGACTTTTTACTTTATAACTTTAAAAACTTTTAACTCTGATGGCTGGTTCGAACGACACTCCTTTGATGAAACAATATTACGCTTTCAAGGCGAAATATCCTGAAGCGATGCTGCTTTTCCGCGTTGGCGATTTTTATGAGACTTACGGTGAGGATGCGGTGAAGTCCGCAGGCATCCTCGGCATCGTGCTGACACGTCGCTCAAACGGTTCTGCTTCAGATGTTGAACTGGCCGGATTCCCACATCACGCACTCGACACTTATCTTCCGAAACTTGTCAGAGCCGGACTGAAAGTGGCGATATGTGAACAACTTGAAGATCCAAAGACCGCCAAAGGTCTCGTGAAACGTGGCGTCGTCGAACTTGTCACACCTGGCGTTACTTTCAACGACAACGTGTTGGTTCAGAAGGAGAACAACTTCCTCGCCTCGGTGCATATCGACAAAAACGAGGCCGGTGTCGCGTTCCTCGACGTCTCCACCGGCGAGTTTTATCTGACGCAAGGCACAATTGAATATGTTGACAAACTTTTGCAGAGCCTGAATCCGTCGGAGGTGCTTTGCCAGCGCGACAAACGCCGTGATTTCGTGGAGGTCTTCGGCGACAAATTCTTCCTCACTGTCTTCGACGACTGGGTGTTCACAGAAGATTACGCCAACGACATTCTTCTGAAGCATTTCAATACCACCTCGTTAAAAGGTTATGGTGTCGATGACTTCCCTAAAGGGATAGTCGCCGCCGGTGCCGCGATACATTATCTTCATGAGACCCAGCATGATAAGATAGGTTATATAACATCGCTTTCGCGAATCGACCAGGG
>JAUNNU010000179.1 GCA_030537295.1 Bacteroidia bacterium | reverse complement strand
ACTTCGCGAAATCCAAAAGGGCGGCGTGGAAAAAGTAAAAATAGAAGTCCCCTTACGACCTTACGGATCGAGAACGGAGATGACGAACTCTCTTCGGGATTCACTCTTTCTCCTTTTCTCGGGTGCAAATTTACGATAAAAACATATTGATTCATAAATATTTTTTTAAAAAATTAAAATTTGTTATAAAACACGTTATATCAATAAATTACACGTAAATTTGTTTTTATTCAGACATAATTCGACACCAAAAAATATCAATTTTATCGATAAAAACCGTATTTTTTTATCGATTTAATCATATCAATTACGCCAAATTCAATAAATTTTCAGTAAAATTTTAAGATTTTTATAAAAATTATCTATTTTTGCAAGATGAAAACGTAACAGATACTTAAATGAAAAAAAACTTCGTAATTGCCGCATTTCTATTGACTATCCTGCTGTCATTCAACATGATGGCAGCAGACTTTTATCCAGATAAGCACATTGACATCAAAGGCAGGGTGTTTGACAAGGATTCAGGCGAGGCTTTGGAATACGCCACAGTGAGTCTGTTCAACGCGCAGGATTCCACCATGGTCGGAGGCACCGTCACTGACATGGGCGGAAACTTCACGATTCAGGCCGTTGCCGGCTCTTATTATATAAAGGTGCAGTTCATGGGTTACACCACCAAGGTGATGAGAGTGAACGTTGACGCCACGGCTGCGGCGGTTCAATTGGGAAAGATTTTCCTGAAGCAGGACATGGAGCTTCTTGAGGAGGTGGAGGTGGTGGCCGAGAAAAGCACGATGACGATGACGTTGGACAAGCGCGTGTTCAACGTCGGCAAGGACGTGGCGAGCACGGCCGGCAACGCGATTGAGGTTCTGGAGAACATCCCGTCGGTCACCGTTGACGTTGAGGGCAACGTGAGCCTGCGCGGCGACGACGGCGTGCAGATCCTCGTTGACGGCAAGGTGTCGGGGCTTCTCGGAGTCAGCACGCAGGACGCTCTCCGCAGCCTTCAGTCGGACATGATAGAACGCATCGAGGTGGTGACGAACCCGTCGGTGAGATACGACGCCGAAGGCACGGCCGGCATCATCAACATTGTGCTGAAGAAAGACAAGCGCAAGGGCTTCAACGGCAGCATCGACGTGCGCGGCGGCTTCCCGTTCGAGTGGGGCGAGAAGATGCCGAGCCCGTTCCCGTTCCAGACCGGCATCGGGGCCAACTTCAACTTCCGCCTGAAGAAATTCAACTTCTTCTTGAGCTACAACTTCAACTACCGCGACGACATCAGCGACGGCTACACCAAGACGGAGTATTTCAACGGCGGCAAGATTTACGACCCTGACATCCAGAACCACGCCGACGCAACACAGGTCTCGGAGCAGATCACCGAACGCAACAGGCACAGCCAAGGCCACACACTGCGCGGAGGCCTCGACTATTATTTCACCGACAACGACATCATCTCCTTCGCCGCCATGCTGCGCCGCGCCGACGGACACAACACGCCAGTTGTCAGCTACATCGACATGTTCCCGAACTCGGCATCACAGTTCTCAAAACGCGCCGAAGACTGGCACAACAAACGCCCGATGATGGAATACACCCTCGACTACGACAAGTATTTCAACACAAAAGACAACTACCTCAAGGCTTCATTCCGTTATTTCAAAAACTCCGAGGAGGAGTGGTCGGACATCACCGACTCGCAGTATCTCACGCGCGAAGACATGGAAAACGACCTCCCCATCCCGGATTCGACGATATTCCAGCACACCGACACTAAGGAGACGCACGAGAACTTCCAGGGCACCGTCGATTTCGCATACCATCTCGGCCAGCACGCCATCGAAGCCGGCGCGAAATACGAGAACAAATTTCCGAGCAACGTCGCCACCGTGACAGAGAACGGAACGCCGTTAGAACCATATTGCCACGACTTCCGCTTCAACAAGCAGGTGGCGGCACTCTACGGCAGCTACGGCACCGAAGTGGGTTTCTTCTCGTTCCTCGTCGGGGCGCGTTACGAATACTCATACATCTCATCCAATTATGTTGACAAAAACCAGAAATACGAGCAGCGGTACCACAACATCTTCCCGAGCGGACACGTCAACTTCAAGGTGACGGAGAAAGACCAGCTCCAGCTGAGCTACACGCGCCGCATACGCCGCCCTGGCTACTGGCAGATGGCACCTTACAGCTCGTTCAACGACGACCGCAACATCCGCATGGGCAACCCCGCCCTGAAACCCGTTTACACCGACAGCTACGAGTTCTCATATCTCAAGTTCTGGGAAGGCGGCAACTTCAACCTCACCGGATATTACCGTCACAGCACCGATGTCATCCGACACTTCACCGAGGTTGACAGCCTTAACGTCTCGGTGAGCATGCCGCAGAACTTCGGCATCAGCGACGACTACGGCCTGGAACTCACAGGTCAGGTGAATGTGTTCAAATGGTGGAGCATCAACGGAAACATCAACCTGTTCAAGTCGTGCACCGTCGGCGACTACAAGGAGAAACATTACACCACCGACTCGTACAACCTCATGGGACGTCTTGTCTTCAAGTTTGATTTCAAGAAAATCTGCAACTTCCAGTTTACCGGGCATTTCATGGGGCCACGTGACGAGCCGCTCGGATTCCGCGAAGCGAACTACTGGATCGACTTCGCCGCCTCACGCGACATACTGAAAGACAAGGCGACTTTGTCGCTGAACGTGAGAGACCTGTTCGGCACACGCTCGCACGGCGGCGAGTCGTGGGGCGACAACTTCTGGCAGTACAGCAAAGGCTCGTGGAGCAAGACCACCGTCACGCTCAACTTCAACTACCGCATCAACGACAACGGACAGAAGAAACAGAGAAACGACAACGGCGGCGGTGACGACGCCTACGAAGAAGTGGAAATGTAAATTGAAGATCGAGAAAACCACGTAAATCCCCGTGGATTTTTGTGGAAAAATTTTATTAAAAATTAATTGTGAC
>JAUNNU010000178.1 GCA_030537295.1 Bacteroidia bacterium | reverse complement strand
AGTAAAACGATGGAGATACCTCACGAACAGGTTGTTCTGGCGTTTGTGGCGACATGTGTTGAGGCGACCGCGCGTCATCTCGGCGTGACATATATGGAGGTCTATTCACGGATGAAAAAGCTCGACATGATAGAGAAATACATTTACCCGAACTATGAGACATTGCACACAGAAAGCCGCGAAAACGTCGTGAACGACATGATCGAATGCATGGAAAGATGGGAGGGGCGGAGATGAAAGTCTATCACGGAGGGACGGAGGTTGTTGAGAATCCCGATTGTTTGCACGGTCGCGGGAATTTTGATTTCGGACAGAGGTTTTATGTCACCGACATCAGGTCGCAGGCTGTCTCGTGGGCTGAGCGTACTGCTTTGAAAAGAAATGAAAAGCCTGTTCTGAATGTCTATGATTTGGATAAACAGACAATTCTTCGGGTCGCAAGATGTAAAATATTTACAGCATACGATGAGGACTGGCTCAACTTCATTGTTGACAGCAGACTTGGAAAAAATCCTGCGAAAGACTTTGATTATGTAGAGGGCGGTGTGGCAAACGACCGTGTCATTGACACCGTAAATATTTATATGTCAGGGCTCATGGACAAGGATGTTGCTCTGCAAAGGTTGAAGCTGCACGTCCCGAACAATCAGATTTGTCTGCTGAATCAGGAGATTATTGACAAATATCTTGTTTATGAAAGAACCGAATCAATATGACGACCCGCTGAAATCGCCTGTCATTCAGGAGATTCTAATGTGCAACAGGATTGGCGGCATCTCGTTGGAGCTGTCAAGACGCCTCGGCATCAGCCCGATAAAGGCACTTGAGCTTTTTTATGAAAGCCGGACCGCTGCCGACCTTCACGACAAGAGCACAGGGCTTTACCTTTACGGCGACCTTTACGTGGCCGACGAGTTCATGATTGAAAAGGGGATGATGTGATTTTTATTGCCAATAAATAAAATTGTCAATTTTTATTTACTGGCAATAAATAAAACTCAATAATTGTCACTTCGCGATCACGATTCCCAAATCTCTGTTGATTCTTTTCCTGATGTCGTCGAGTTTCTTCTTTTTCTGGAGAAGGATAAGCTGCTCGTCGGGGTCGTCGGTTGCCTGAAGCTCCTTCACCACTGCGGCGCGGCGTTCCTCAACGACCATGTCCTTGAACCTCAGGATTGACGACAGCACGTATTGCTTCAAGGTATCTTCTTCTTTCTTCACCACGATTCTGTGGCGTTCCCAGTCGTCCAAACGGTACGGCGTGCTTAACAGATTTGCAGCTAATACCGCAACCTCTTGATTTTCATTTGATGTGAACGTCTGCGCATTCGGAAGCACGCCTTCATCCAAGCCGCGGTCGAAGGCGTCGAAGATAATTTTGTTGGTTTCGTTTTTGAACAGAAGCCCGTCGCCTTTCAGGTCATCGATGATAAGAGACGCCACGGTGAATGGTTCAGGTTCGCCGTTTTCGTCTTCAATTTCAATGGTATCGCTGCCATGAGTGAGGAGAAGTTTCACGAGTTCCTGTTCCTGATAGAATCCGGCCGGCATTTCCGTTTCTTTCGGTGTGAGGTCCTGCTGCTGCGTCTTCGGCTCGTTGATGATGTCGGTGTTCTGTTGTTCTTCCTGTACAGCGTTTCCGCCCATCTGTTTGCGGAGCTTCGCGCGGAGGATTTTGTTCAACTCGTTCATCAGCGTCTGTTCGGCGACGTCGAGCATACGGCTGCATTCCTTTATATATGTGGCGCGGTAGATGGCGTCGGGGATGACGGAGATGGTCTCGACGATGTCTTTTATGACGCTCGCTTTCTTGATTGGGTCGTTCTGTGCATCTTTCAGAAGGAGGTTCGTCTTGAAGCCGATGAAGTCTTTCGCGTTGTCAGTCAGGTACTTGGTGACGTATTCGATAGGGTTGTGCTGCACGAAGGTGTCGGGGTCGTCGTCGGGGGGCAGCACCACGACACGCACGTTCATGCCTTCTTCGAGGATCATGTTGGTTCCGCGGAGTGCGGCGTGCAGGCCTGCGCTGTCGCCGTCGTACAGCACGGTGACGTTTTTCGTGTAACGGCTGATGAGCCGGATCTGCTCCGTCGTCAGTGATGTCCCCGAACTCGCCACCACGTTCTCGATTCCAGCCTGATGCATCGACAGCACGTCGGCGTAGCCCTCAACGAGGATGCAGTTGTCGAGGCGGCTGATTTCGTTCTTCGCGAAATAGATGCCGTATAAAGTCTGGCTCTTGTTGTAAATTTCTGATTCAGGTGAGTTTACGTATTTCGCCTTCGTCTTGTCTTTCGACAGTATGCGTCCGCCGAAGCCGATGACTTTTCCGGTGAGGTTGTGTATCGGGAAGATGACGCGGCCGTAGTAACGGTCATAGAGGCGGTTTTCGTAGCTGCCGCACAGACCTGTCTTGACGAGGATGTCGGCGGCGTAGCCGTGTTGTGTGGCGTAGTCGGCGAAGGCGTGCCTGCTTTCGGGGCAGTAGCCGAGTTGGAATTTCTTGATGATGGCGTCGCGGAAACCGCGTTCACGGAAATATTCGAGACCGACGGAACGCCCTTCGTTGTCGTTCTGAAGTATGTCGGAGAAATACGTCTGCGCGAAAGTGTTGACGTTGAACATGCGCTCGCGCTCGTTCTGCGCCATGATTTCTTCTGCGGTCTGTTCCTTCTCCTCGATGGTGATGCCGTATTTCTTGGCGAGATAACGTAATGCTTCTGGATACGAGTAATGCTCGTGTTCCATGATGAAACGCACGGAGTCGCCAGCCTTGCCGCAACCGAAGCACTTGAAGATGTTACGCGCCGGATTGACGCTGAACGACGGGGTCTTCTCCTTATGGAAAGGGCACACGCCGACGAGATTCGCGCCGCGCCGCCGTAACGACACGAAGTCACCTACCACGTCCTCAATACGCGCGGCATCAATGATCTTTGATATCGTATCCTTTGAAATCATAATTTAACACGATTTTTTTTAACACAAGTT
>JAUNNU010000177.1 GCA_030537295.1 Bacteroidia bacterium | reverse complement strand
ATTTTCCAAACAAATAATTTGCAAAAATCTGACATTTTCCAAACAAATAATTTGTCGTTTTTTGACAAAATCCAAACATAAAATATCACTTATGATGAATCACATTGATTTTCTCCGCCGCGACTTTGTCGCCGTTGAACGTGACGCCTTCGTCTTCAAGGATCCTGCGTTTCTTGGCGATGAGTTCGCCGTCGCGATGACCGGCGAAACCGCAGAGGCTTCCGTCGGCGGCGACAACACGGTGGCACGGCACTTCAGGCGCGAACGGATTGCGCCTCAACGCCTGCCCGACAGCCTGCGCCGACTTGCAACCGATACGCCGCGCCAGCTCGCCGTAGGTTATCACCTCACCACGAGGAATGAGACGCGCCGCATTATACACTTTTTGTTGAAAATCAGTGACTTTAGGCACAACCAAAGACCGTTTAACCATTTTACAAATCAAAATCTTACAAGTTATTTTTAGTCATTTATATCTTTTTAACTTTAAATAATGGCGCAAAGTTACAAAATATCATTTCAATGTTTTTCATAATTTCCATATATTTGCAAAAATTTTCAGAAAAGCACCTTGAAAGATGAATTATTTGAAAAAGAAAAAATACAACTCTAAATCAGAAGGCATAAGCACTTCATTTTCAATACTTTGCTCACCAAAAAGAAACGGTTTGTCATTCGCCATTGACGACAGGAAAGTTTTCATCTCCGACAAGGAAGAGCTTCTGAAATTGGCCGAATAAAACAAATTCCATGCGGAGAACAATCTCAACGGACACGACTCTACAGGAATCGGCGTAAGCATTGTGAACATCAGAAACGGACGTATCAGCAGCCGTGAGATTTTTGACATCACTTTCGACAAAAACATTGATGAATACACATACAAAGAGCTTTCGGATATTTTCGGAACGAAAGACGAAATAATTGTTCTTTTCCCGCTTTACGACGGTGCTATAAGTCGCGACAACATAGTGAAATCCATCATGAAATGCATTGAATTACAGAGAGATTTCGTCATGTCAGGTTCGCCTTCCGACTGCCGTCAGATGGTTCTCAACGACGTGAAAGACGAGACCGGCCTCGACGTGACGATGATTTCGAGAAGCACCAAAAACGTGAGGATTTACGCGCCCCGGAAGACCTTCACCCTCGACGCCCGCGGCGGCGACCTCAAGCTGCCGTCTCTCTTCGATGAAGGAATCTCATTGAAAGACTTCGGCGCCGGTCAGGAAGAACCTACGCTTTTCGACTGCTACTCCGGCGACAACAGCCAGAAAGTGGCGCGCATCGAGGTACTCGACATCATCAACGACATGATTATCAACGAAAACCACAAGAAGCCCCTCACCGACGACGAGATAAGCGAAGAGCTTCAGCGCAAAGGCTACTCCATCAGCCGCCGCACCGTCGCCAAATACAGAGAAACGTTTTTAGGACACAAAAACTCCGGGAAGAGGAGAGAAAGTTAGAATTGCCGGTTTTTACGCCTTCATTTACTCTTGCATTTCGACGGCATCGAGGATGACGCAACGGCGACAGTTTACGACATCACGGGCCGCAAACTCATGGAGGCAACAGTGAAATCCGGCGAGTCGCTCAACGTTGCTGATTTGGCGAAAGGCGTTTACACGTTAATAACCGTCAGCGAAAACAGAACGTTCAAGACGCAGTTTGTGAAATCAAAAACCCCGAGCCTTCACGAGACCCAGGGGAAATTATTAACACCATAAAAATCAAAAAAAGCGGAGAGAAAGGGATTCGAACCCTTGGAACGCATAGCGTTCAACGGTTTTCGAGACCGCCCCGATCGACCACTCCGGCATCTCTCCAACGCTTAACTTCTATAGAACGAAAGCAACCCATCGTCGAGTTGCTTTCCTCAGCGGAGACAGAGGGATTCGAACCCCCGATACATTTCTGTATAACGGTTTTCAAGACCGCCGCGATCGACCGCTCTGCCATATCTCCGCTGCAAAAATACAAAACTTTTTAATGCCACAACTTTTTTTTGAAAAATTTTTTATCATCCTCATTTTTTCTCGAAAATTATGCCTATCTTTGCCAACGTAAATGAACAGATTTTTAGTACATATCATTCACATCGCATTGTTAATCATTGTTTTAGGTTTTGCAAACTGCAACAACCAAAGCATCCCTGACGACATGCGCGATTTTCAAAAAAAACTTCAAAACAATGACGTTTTTATTGAGAATTTAGCCCGTTTAGCCGACAGCTGCACCCCAAAACACTCCAAAAATCACGCTTTTTTTGAAAAAAAATCGGAAATCTTTTTCCAAAAAGGCCAAAATAACTCAAGAAAAAACGACTTCATAACCGCTTCCAACGACCTTTTCACTGCCCTCGACGCTGAAAAAAATTCGATAAGACTCAAAGGAACCGCCACGAACGACGACCTGCATTACCTCGGGCAGATATTTGAAAGCATCGGCGACATATACAACAACGTGAACAGCGTGAAACCGGCATCGTATTTCTACGACGAGGCACTCTCACAATTCGAAAAAGCCAGCCGCCATCACGAGGTAATCGACATGCTGCTGAAAATCGGCGACCTCTACCAGAAAAACCACATCTCAAACATCGCACTTCTCAACTACGAAACCGCAGAAGCCAAGAAGAACCTGACAGAGACACAACTCAACGAAATTCTAATCAAGAAAGGAATAGCACTTTACGACATTTCAGATGTCGAAACCGCCGATTCGATATATGAATTAATATCGCAAAAATCCTTGCAAAGCATTGAATATAATTATTTTACATCTCTTTATTTTTACAACCGTAACGAATTTGAAAAAGCCTTGCCCGACCTGTTGTACTGCTTCAAATACGGTTCACCAAGCATGAAAATCAGCACGGCCGAACTGCTCGCCGATGTATATTTCCGCATGGGAAACCGTTACGAGGAACTCCAATACGCCCAATACCAAGCGAGAGTGACCTCCGCGGAAGCCAGACTCACCCCGATGAGGATGGAGATTGAGGCCGCCTACGACAAATATATCGAAG
>JAUNNU010000176.1 GCA_030537295.1 Bacteroidia bacterium | reverse complement strand
CAAAGCCTGTGCCAAAATGGCAACATCCTCTTCGTCGTTGAGTTGTTCGAAGGTCGAGTTGATTTGGTTGACGAGTTCTTCCTTGGCGTTTTGGACCGCATTCCATGTGGAGTTCGAAACATAAAGCTGTTGTGCGAGGTTGTGCTCAAACTCTTCCCTCACGTTTTGGAGCAGTTGCAGATGGAACGTACCCTTCTCGATGCCAGGAGCATATACGCGTTTCACTAATTGAGGCAGTTGTACGCGTTCCAGATAAAGCAGGAAACGCTCGTAGGCCTGCACCTTGAGCGGCATGATGATTTTCATGGCTTGCAGCTTCAGCTCTACGGCCGGACTGCGATGGTTTTCAGCCTCTTTCATCTTCAAGAGTCTCAGCAGAATAAAGGTGGCGATGGCGGCAATAACTACGCCTAAGGCCAAAAGGATAATCAACCAGGAATTTGTCATTTTCGTTGAATTTGGGCGCAAATTTACAAAAACTTACTGAACCAACGAATAACTTGTGCTTCTTCCTCCGCCTTCGTTCTTTTGGAGTATGCCTTTCTTTACCAAATCGTTGATGTCGTTGAGTGCGGTGTCGGTTGAGCATTTCGTTATCTTTGCCCATTTGCTGGTGTTCAGATTACCAAAGAAACCATCATGAAGCATGTTGATAATCTTCTTCTGCCTGTCGTTGAAGCGCATCTCGCTGTGCGACTCCCAGAAACGAGCCTTTGCCATGACTGATTTTAACGACATGTCGGTCGAATCGAGGGAAGACTGTAGGCATTTCAGAAACCACAAAAGCCATTCTGTGATGTCGCCCGAACCTTTCTGTGTCATTTCCAACACCTTATAATATTGTTTCTTGTCGATTTGGATTTGGTTCGACATGCTGTAGAACCTTCGCGCGTTGTTGTCAGAACGTGCCAAAAGCATCTCGGTCAAGGCACGGGCGATGCGCCCATTGCCATCGTCGAATGGGTGTATGGTGACGAACCACAAATGCGCTACGGCGGCTTTCATGACTGGGTCGAGAGAATCGTCATGGTTGATCCAAGTCACGAAGCGTTTCATCTCGTCTGCAATCCGTTCAGGTTCTGGCGCTTGGTAATGGACTTGTTCGTGCCCCATCGGTCCCGATACCACTTGCATCTCGTGGCTACGATAGCGTCCCACGTCAATTTTATACAATCCGCTCATGCCTGAGGGAAAGAGCACATTGTGCCAACCGAAAAGTCGTTCATCGGTGAGTTCGGCATCGAAGTGTTGTGTGGCATCGAGCATCATTTCAACAATGCCATCAATATATCTCGTTGAAGACGTGACGTTTGCCGTAGGAATGCCTAACCGCAAAGCTATCGACGACCTGACTTGCGACAAGTTGAGATTTTCGCCTTCAATCTCTGACGACTTCACCACCTCTAAGGTTAGGTTCTCCAAAACGGCTTCGTCTTGTATTGAGAAACCGAGAGCTGACAATTCGCCCAACAGCAACCCTTGCTTGGCTCTGACCGATGCCAAAGGGTTCATCACTGCTGCGGCATCGAATTGGAAATTCCACCATTCTTTTCTCTCGTGCAGATACATGACATGAAATTTTGCGCAAAAATACATCTTTTCGGTGAAAATGGTTGTTATTCACCGAAATTTTTTCGGAGAATAGACGTGGTAATCGCCGAATAAACTATTTTTCTCGGTTTTTATTTTGTATTTTGAAAATCCGTTTCCTAAATTTGCAGCGTAAAACTCTAAAACTTATATTCCATGAGAAAACAATTCTTTACCCTTATCTTCGCCGCCTTTTGCGGCATGAGTAGTGCATTTGCCTACGATTTTTCAGCAGTTTGCCCAACGGGACAGACCTTGTATTACAACATTACTGATGCGGTGAACCATGAGGTGGAGATGACGCATCCTAGTAATAATCCTGATTATCAGTGGGATGGTTTCGTCGAACCAACAGGAAATATAGAACTGCCAGCAAGCGTAATATATGATGATATAGTCTATTCGGTTACTTCAATAGGAGACTCCGTTTTTTGTTACTGTGTAAACCTTACTGGTGATCTTATCATACCAAATACTATCACATCCATCGGAAAACTTGCATTCTACTATTGTCGTGGGCTGACAGGTCGTCTTGTTATTGGCAATTCAGTGATTTCAATTGGAAACAGTGCTTTTCTGAGTTGCAGCAACTTTTCTGGTGAGTTAATCATCCCAAATTCCGTGGTGGAAATTGGAAATAGTGCTTTTTCAGGCTGCACAGGTTTTTCGGGCAGTCTCATCATCCCGAACTCTGTGACTAAGATTGGGGAAGGAGCATTCGTGAATTGTATCGGTTTTACAGGAGATTTGGCCATATCAAATTCCGTGACTGAGATTGGGGCAAATGCCTTCTCAAATTGTCACAATTTTACTGGTGAATTAATAATCTCAAATTCGTTGACTAAGATTGATGATTATGTTTTCTCCAATTGCAACGGATTTTCTGGAGACTTAATCATTCCCAATTCAGTAACTTCAATCGGAGAATGGGCTTTCTATAACTGTAAGAGTTTTACAGGTGAGTTAGTCATTCCTGATTCAGTAACATGGATTGGAGATTGCGCTTTTTGTGACTGTTCTGGTTTTATAGGAGATTTAATTATTCCAAATTCCGTTACACTGATTGGAGAGTATATTTTTAAAGATTGCATAGGTTTAACTGGAACATTGACCATCCCAAATCATATGAGGTATATTGGAGGGGGCGCCTTCCAAAATTGCAGTGGTTTGGTTTTAGTTAATTACAACGCAGAAAACTGCACTATTATGGGGGATTTAGCGAAAGAAGTGTTTTCGGGGTGCACTTCCCTGACCACACTTCATATAGGAGACAATGTAAGAACCATACCTAGGTACGCTTTCTCAGAATGTGGTTCCCTAATAGGAAATTTGGTTATTCCAAATTCAGTGACATCAATCGGAGGTCAAGCTTTTTACAACTGCTACAATTTAACGGGCGAATTGATTATACCTGAGAATGTGGCTTCCATTGAAGGCCATGCTTTTCATGATTGCAG
>JAUNNU010000075.1 GCA_030537295.1 Bacteroidia bacterium | reverse complement strand
TTCGCGAAATCCAAAAGGGCGGCGTGGAAAAAGTAAAAATAGAAGTCCCCTTATATATTTCTCTCATTTGCCAGCATTACGGAATATATAAAACTGATGACAATATTCCAAAATATGTAAAGTTGCATATTGACCACGGACTTGAACTGATGGACAAATTGTTCAGCAATAACAATAATTATACGATTATTGATTTCTTAATAGAAAGTTTGGAAAAAGGAATTGCACACTTGGAGGGAACGTCGGCTTTCAGCTCCGTCAAAAACATAAGCCAAAATGTTGAAAAATCCACATTTAACGAACCTATTAGAATATCAGTCGGTAACAATTTACATACAAATGAAGAAATAGTTTTAGGCTTCAACAATACTGAACTATACAACAATAATCACATTGCTATTGCTGGAAACTCGGGAACTGGTAAAACTCAATTTGCACTTTATTTATTAAGAGAAATAAGTGAATTATCGAATCACCTTGTCAACTTCATTTACCTTGATTTCAAAGGATTAAAAGATGACGACATCAAACAAATGAGTTCATTTTTTGATCGCACACACACTACATTCATAGACATCCCCAACAATCCATTCCCGATTAATCCTCTATCTTTCATTGATTGTATTAATGATACAAATAAATCAATGGGAATAGACAAGTTCACAGATATAATTTGCAAATATTCAAATTTAGGACAAAAGCAGAAGGGATGTCTTCGTTCGGCAATTAAAGAGTGTTTTGAGGAAAAGAAACCTGGTGAATATCCCAATTTTGTTGAAATCAATGAAAAATTACTCGAAAATGTTGGCGATAAAAGGGATTCTCTGACAGAAATAATAGATGATTTGTCAAGATACAATATATTTTCTTCAGAAATAAATGCCAACAAATTCATCAATCAAAACATTTACTTATCGCTGTCAGGTGATTTATCTGCTTCGGTAAGATTCACGTCGCTGTTTCTAATAGTAAACTACTTGTATAATATATTTATGAATATGGAAAACACAGTAGTAGAAAATGGATGTAGAGCAATGCGATATGTACTTTTAATAGATGAAGCGCATGTTATTTTCAAAGAAAAAAAGTATCACGATATACTAGAAAAAATTCTTAGAGAAATTCGTTCAAAGGGAGTTTCTGTTGTATTACTTTCTCAAGGCGTTGAAGAATATAACCAATCATCATTTGATTTTTCTACTATGTGTGAGATGTCATTTATGCTTGATGTCAAGGATAAAAACAACACTAAAGCCATAAACAAGTTTTTGGGCTTAAGCGATTCCGATGGAAACAAGGCTTATCGTAGTCTTGAAAAAATTAAAAAAGGACAAGCTATATCAAATATCAAAGAGTTCGCAAAAGGTGAATTGTTTGAAATTAAGCAATTTTATAAAGACTAAAAAAATGGATCAAAGAATAGAAAAAATAAGCATTAGCAATCTGAAATTGGATTTACTTAATCCTCGTCTTCCAAAATCAAAACAAGGAACTGACGAAAACACTGTGATTGAGTTTTTGCTTTTGGAGGCTGCCACATTGGAACTAATGGAAGCGATCGGAGAAAACGACTTCTTTGCAGGAGAAATGTTGTTGGTTATCCCTGATATGGCAAACGAAGGGAAGTATATCGTTGTTGAAGGCAATCGGCGTTTAACAGCAGTTTTGTTGTTAAATAATCCCGGACTTGCTTCTGTGAAAAAAATGGCAACAAAAGAGATTTTTGATAACGCTAGATATCATCCTCAAGAAATTCCATGTTTGATTTTTAAAGAGAGGGGCGACATCCAAAAGTATCTTGGTTTCGTTCACATTACAGGAAAAAAGTCGTGGAGGATGCTAGAAAAAGCCAGATATTTGTCAGAATTAAGAAAAAGTGAACAATTTAGCGGCTTGTCTTTTCAAAACGCATGCATAGAAATTGCAAGAATAATAGGAAGTAAATCTCCTTATGTGAAAAAACTATTAGTTAGTTTTATGCTATATCAAATAATTGAAGATGAGAACTTCTACAATATTGCAGGTTTATCGGATGAATCATTTTTCCTGAATTACTTCTCCGATGGATTGCAAAAAGATAATATCAGAAATTTCTTGAATGTTGATTTAGACTCTGAAAATCCAACGGAACATATAAGTCATGAGAATCTGAAAGAAATCGTTACATGGTGGTTCAAAAAGGCTGAGGGCGTTTCTCGCGTAATAGGTGATAGTGAGGGTATGAGGTTATTAAATGAAGTTGTGGGAAACGATGAAGCATTGTCTGCGTTTAGAAATGGATTGAATATTCAACAAGCATATGAACTCACTAATGGTCTTGACAATCAATTTGAGAAAAAAAATCAAAGATGCCTATGAAGCCCTTGAACAAGCTGACAGATTGTCGAATAGGGTCAAGGTATTTTATGACGATTTGTATGACGATTTGAAAGGAATCCGAACCATTGCTAAGAAAATCAATGATTTCAAAACAAAAAGAGAAGAAGATGGCGATGAGTTTTGATGAAAAATATGAGGATGCAATTAAACGGTTGAAGGAGATTGGAAAGCCTGATTATCCACGCTGCCAACTTGATTATTATGCGGATTTCGTGGAACTGCTGGCACTATTTTCAGGAAAAGATGGTGTCTCTTATGGAGATGTTCAGGATCAGTTTTTTGGAGAACCTGATGAAAAAACGGATGCAGGGAAAAAAGATAAAGACGAGTCTTTTTTAAAAGAAATCTTCTCAAGAATTGACGAGCGGATTTCTTTATATGCTAAATCATATCCTTTTGAGAAAAAAGACAATGCTTTATTACTGAAAGAGGATATTTCTGAAAATGAGAAATACTATGTGCTTTTATTAATTGCATCTCAACTCAGCATATTCGAGTCGTTTAATTCTGATTTGACAACAGATTTTGAAACCCTTTCATATGAATCTTTGAAAAGTTATCTCCCCAATAATGCTGTCGTTAAGCAATTTGGAGAAAATACTGAGTATAAAGGTAATGCTGTGACAAAAATCAGAACACTTGCCAAAGATATAGGTTTTTCTTTAAATAATTATGCTATTAGTCAAATTGCGATTAATAATAATCAAGAAAGAGGTCTTGACGTTATAGGATGGTTGCCATTTGAAGATAAATGCCAAAATAAAGTAATTATTTTAGGACAATGTGCCTGCGGGAAGAAATATGAATATAAGCAAATTGAAACTCGAAGATTTGCGAGTTATTTTGATTTTTATACTACTGAGCCTCAACATTCGTTATTTGTTCCTTATTCTTTAATAAATATCAGAGAGAATAAGTTTTATGGTGATGAAATAAAAGCTTTAGTGTTTGAAAGGAAACGTATTGTTACATTGTTACAAGGTAATAATATATATAATAGCTTGTTATCGAAAAGTTTGGTGGAGAGGTGTATAAACAGTTAATGTATCTTCCTGAGGTTTCCATTTCATGGAGGATAAGCTCATCGACGACCCCAACCACTTCTTCCGCGAAACGGCATTCTTGGAAGTCTTCATGGCCTTCGATGCCTCGGTTGGTGAGAACACTGACGAAGATGAACCCGAACCATTAGATTGAATCTCTTCATCAAAACAAAAAGCTGAAATCACAAACAAGCCCCGAAGGTTTCTCTTTGACCTTCGGGGCTTAATTCGTTGATTTACACAATATAAACGTCAGATAATCACCTCACGACAACTTTCCGCATCGCTACATTTCCGTTTTCACAAATCTTGATGACATACAGGCCTTCAGCCAAGCCGCTGACATCAATTCTCTGTGAGCCGTCTGCCGTTCCGCCAATGATCTGTTGGCCTAAGTTATTGTAAATGAAATAGTCGAACTTCACTTCGCCGGCACTGATGTAAATCACGTCATCAGCCGGATTCGGATAGATGCTGAAATGGATTTCATTTTCATCCACAGCGGTAATGACCTCGACCAGCACGTTCACGGGCATCGACTCGCCTCCTGAATAAATAGCCGTAACGCTGTATGTGTAAGTCATCTCATCTTCAATCTGGTCGTTGTAGCTCGTGGCTGTTGTCTCGCCCAAAGTAACGCCGTTGCGTGCGACGCGGTAGCGGTAAGCACCCGCCGGAGCCGTCCACGAAAGCGTGACATCGTATTCGCTGACGGTGGCGGTGAGGTTTCCGACAGGAGCGAAATACTCGTCCGACCCACAGCTCACGTCGAAACTGCCGCCTTGCGGGCCTTTGCTTAAGATGACCGTGCCGTCCTCATAATGAACGACATACGAACATTCGCTGTCCCAGTTGCCGCCGCTCTGCCACGTCAGCGTGACATGCGAGCCGTGATGGAGACGACGCTCGTAAGTGGCGAAAGCTCCTTGTTCGTGGGAGACATACATGTCATCGGCCGGCGTGCCGTCGCTGTATTCGACATGAAGCCTTGAGTTGTCCCAGCCGTCGTTCCATTTGTCGGCGAGGTCGAAGATGACAAGACATGTATTTTGCAAAGTGGCCGTCCCTCCGGCAACGTTGTTGTCATCAGCCATGAGTGTGAAAGTGAGCGGAATCAGCTCTGATTCAGGGCAACCTGAAGCAATGTTGACATCGAAAACCGCCGTGACGACACCGCTTGGCGCGACGCTGCCAACGACAACGTTTTCTTCACCGAATGTGACATATTGGCTTGTTGATGAGATAGTTATGTTCGCGTTTGTGGCAACATGATGACCGACATTCTCGAAAGATGCCGCGACTTGAAGCGTCTCGCCCGCGGCAAATTCACCCGGACACTGTGCTCCGGCAAACTCCATGACAGCTTTGTTCGCCGTGATGTTGACCACGCCTTCCCACGTCTCGGAACCACAGGTCGCCGTCGTCACGATATGGAAGCGGCTGCCGTCGGCCACATCCTCGTTGATGCTGTAGCTGAAGCCGCCGAGTTCCACGGAAGCGTCTTGCGCCAAAGCGTTGAAGTCAGCCGAGCCGTTGATGATGGTGACATTCGGGTCATCGCAAGTCAATGAGACAGAGGTTGTTCCGTTGGTCGCCGCCGTGCCATTGTTTTTGAAAGTGATGGCCAAGGCGTTTTCCGCGCCGATGTGTGCGTCGCTCGGAGTGTAGCCGTCAACGATGACAAAAGCGCCATTCACACTCGCTGCCGGAATCTCTTCAAGATAAGGGACGCGCTGCGGATGTGTCACGCACAATGTGACATCGCCGCTTGTGGTGACAGGGTCGATGCTGAAGACGACAGTGCCGGTCTCGTCAACCAAGCCCGTGCCGAGGATAACGCCGTTTCTTGTAAGTGCCACGTATGAACCCGGGTCGGCACTGACCTCGTAAGTGTTAGCGCCAATCGGGACTATCGAAGCATGAAAGACATGGTTTTCAGTTGGTTGCACGTGATAAGGCATGATAGAGCCGTCGCCGAGAGTGTGATAGCACTGCCAGTAATACAGCGGCGATGAGTCGGAAGAGACAGTGTAGCCGCTGTTGACAAATGCGTATGTGACGGCCAAGTTGCCCAAAAACACCATCGACTGAATGGTGTTGTAGCTGTCGTCCATCCAGACGGCATCGTAAACGCCGGTTTTGCTTTCACTCTTTGTAGGCATTCTGTAGAAGACGTTAGTCGCGCCTACGCCGAAGTAATAGTCTTCATACCAATACGTTGAAGGGCAGCTTCCGATGTATGCGAATGCGCCTTTCTTTGGCGCACGCACCATGGCCTCGCCGAAGCACGTTCCCGAAATGCCCCAGTCGGCGGCCAGGCAGCAGTTGCCCATGGCGAGGAAATACTTGTTCGTATTTGTAAGATTGTTGACATCATCGACCTCGAAAACCGGATTTTCCCAGTGTATGTTGGAACCGTGGGCGGTGTAGTTGACGAAGCCGACACCTGTGTTCAGATTGTCGTAGCAACCTGTATAGCCGCCGAGTGTATAATAATCATATACATTTTCAAAGCCGTGCTCTTCATTGTAATAGTTATTGACGGCGTATTGGATGGTAGGCACGCCCACCCTCGGATTCTGCGCCTCGTCCCAGCCAGCGATGAGAAGCACGTTGTTCAGATAACTCGGGTCGGGCATGGTGTATTGCTCGTACTGGAGACTCTTTTCCAAGAGGTTGTTGAGCTGTTCGACGGTCTCGACAGGCATACGGCTGTGCAGCATTTCAGGATAATAGTCGTTATCGACAGTCTGATAGTAAAGGTCTGTGACACAGTGTGTTGCGCTGCCGGTGGCACTCGCCGGAACCTGATTTTTGTCGCCGATGATGATGACGAAAGTAGGGGCGGTCTGCGTATATTTCGTCTGGATGAACGACTTGACCGCCGATGCCGACGTGCCGATCTGGTCGGTGTAGTTCACATCCATGTAGAAGCCTTTCTTTATCTTCCAGTCAACCCATTGCTGGATTGCGTTTTCAAACATGCGGTCGGTGACGACCAACATCTTGACCGGAGCCTGCCAGAGGTCGGGGTGCTGCGCGTAAACGTCGTCGCGCCAGTTGAACATCTGACGGTAAAGCGGTGCGAAATACACGCTCGCCGTCCTCGCGAACTCGTCGTAGGCAGCCGCCTTGTCGTATTCGCCGTAGCTGACTTCAACCTCAATGTCGTTGAAAACCTTCAATGTGTTGCTGACTGCGTCGTACTGCACCGGATTGATTACCAACGAACCGACCTGGATGCCGCGCATCGTGCCTTGCAACTCGATTTCGGCCAACGGGCGCTCTGCGAAACCACGTTTCGCATAAGCCTCGGCGTTGTAATGGAAAGGCACTTCCGTCTGGTCTTTCCTTACCGAAAGCTGTTGAGGAGCAACGGTTTCGATGCCGTAATCCGAGAGATTATAAACGGTCGTCTTGTAGTTTTTCACCTCGACGCTGACATCCTTCGCGCCGTAAGGAACGGCGACGAGCTGATGCACCGCAGGCAAAGACGGCTCGCCAGGATTGCCGTAGTTGAAGGTGTTGCTCATGGCGATTTCCGAGAATACGCCTCTTTCGGTGCTGACGGTTTTAGCTTCAATGCTGCCGAAAGAAAACGTGGCGGTGAAACCTTTCTCGGTCACGTTGTCGCATTGCTGCGCCGATTTCGTGCCGTCCAAGTCGATGCGGCCTTGCGCCTGCGCGTTGTAAAACATTCCTAATGAAAGCATTAGGGCGAGGATGAGTGAATGTCTTTTCATACTTTATTCTGATTATTACTTATTTTAAAATAAAAACTTGCCGCAAAGATACGAAAATTTCCTTTGCGGCAAATACAATTTAAACCATTATGCTTTTAATCTTTCACCCACTTCCCGCTCCCGTCCTTGATAACTTTCCAGACATAGACCCTACAAGGCCAGTTGGCGGCATCGATTGCCGTCTCATTCCTCGTAATGCCTTGGCTGTGGACGAGTCTTCCGTTTACTATATATCGGTCATTCAAATAATTGCTCCATATCAATCTCGTTTTGGACGACACCTGCATATTTGTTTCGTTTCAGTCCGAAAGTGGTCACCATAGTCAGATGCAGTGTTTTTCTTGTGCGCGTCATGTCAGCGAAAAAGCCCATCCTCTCGCGCAGGTGTTCGGCATAATCCTTCATGATTTCAAATGAATGTGTGCTGAATTTCATCTCACACAAATTCATTATTCCATCGGCACGGTCAATGATCAAGTCTATCTGGGCGGTCTGTTCCTCCGTGCGACCGTACCATGAGCAAATATCGTTGGAGATGGCCGAAATGCCCAAGGCCTTTCTGAGTTGCGGAAGATGGCAAAGGCACACTTGCTCAAAGGCATAGCCTGACCATGCATTTCTCGCTCCGCTTTCCATTTGACTCCATGCGTTGGGATTGGCACCTTGATAAGCATTGACAAAACGGAGATAAAACAAAGTGTATAAATCTGTCAGCTGGTAAAGCATTCCTTTTTGTTTTTTTCCGTACGGACTGTATTTCCGCAGAAAATCGCAATTGCAAAGGTTATCCAATATGACGGTGAGACGGCCGTTGTCGGTGATTTTCAGTTCATCGACCAACTCTTGCCGTGTCATGCCCTTCATTTTCCTGGCAAGTGTTTCGACAACACGCTTGTAACCTATCGCCTCATTGAACAGCGAACGGAAAAGGAAGTCATATTCCATTTTCAATTCGGCATCTTCCGAAAAGAACAGCCGGTCTATGTTTTGGTCAACACTTTGGTCGGAGCGCAGCATGCTGAGATAAAACGGGGTGCCGCCCATGGCCATGTAGCACTGCATTATGAGGAACCTATCCCATTGAAAACCTTGCCGTTTCAGATAAGACTCCGTTTCTTCAAGCGTAAAAGGATGCAATTTGATGCGTCTTGTCACACGGTTGTGCAAACCGCCCTTGTCACCAAGCAGTTTATTGGTCATCCAAGTGGTTGACGACCCGCAGACAATCAGTTTCAGTCCTTTTTGGTCAGCCGCCCACATGTTCCAAAACGATTCCAACGCACGGATGAAATTGGAGTGTGGAGCATCGTGCCAAGGCAGCTCGTCGATGAACACAATCCGCTTGCCTTTTTTCCTTTCTAACAATGCCCTGAGCATGGCAAACGCTTCAAACCAGTTTTTCAGTTTTGGAATCTTTGACGCCCCGCTTGCCAACAATTGTTGACGGAAGTTTTCCAGTTGCTCTTCGTTGCCGAGGTTATAGATGCCGGAAGTATAGAAATCAAACTGATTTTTGAAATACTGTTTTATCAAGTATGTTTTTCCGACGCGGCGACGGCCATAAACAGCGATGAACTCCGCTTTGTCGGAAGCCACACAAGTTTTCAAAATATCTTGTTCTTCATGCCGTCCGATGATGGTTTTTGTATATGTCATATAATTGTATTTTAATCGGATGCAAAAATACAAAATATCTTCAACCCTTGCGAAAACTCAAGAAAAAATTCACTTTTCGCAACCCATTAGCCCAAAAGAACCGAAGTTTTAATTCTATTCCTTCACCCACTTCCCGCTCTCGGCCTCGCTGCCGTCCTTGATCACTTTCCAGACATAAATCCCAGATGGCAATTTCTCGGTATTTATTGAGGTTACGGCACCGGTGATGTCCTGTCTGAAAAGATGTTTATTCCATATAAAACTCATTCAGAAAGACCTTCAAGATATTTAATAACAGAATAGAACTTAGTGTTCCTGCTTGTACAGATTAAATCAGTCAATTCATTTTTCATGTCGTTTGAACGGTTAGCAGATATTTTGGAAAGAAGATATAATGTCACACGAATAGCTCCCAACAAGTTATTGCATTCATTCCCAACTATTTCAGAGAGCATACCTCGTTTTATGGACTTTTGAAGCCGTAAATCGAAAATATTATGTCCGTGCGCACACAGATTTCTAAGCACCCTGACTGTATCAAAGAAACTGAAGAAAACATCAATGTTTCTGATGTCGTAATGATAGGCTATTTCCTTTTGAATTGACCTGTCTTTCAAACTCTTGCACAAGGTTATGATATCGCCGAATGTTGCATATTCCAATGTTTTCCAGGCTGGAGCGTACAGGTCTTTCGGATGATTCTTGTGGTGCTGTTTGATTGCCGAATTGTTTTTTATGCCATCCAAATATGATTTCTGGAAATGTGTGACAAAGTTTCTGTCGAGTACGGAAGAATCAGCAAACCAAAGTGGATTGGAATGATAATGGTGTGATACGCAATATATTACAAATGTCCGCAGATTTATTTCAATGCGGCAAAGATATGGCAGAAGCAATTTTCTAATATCATAGTCAAAATAATAAAGTCCGACTGCATCTTCAAAACATGTTTCATCCACAAATTCATGAGAACGTTTTTTGCCTTTTTCAGGATAGGTTTTCTCGAACGGGAACCAATAGAAGCCAAGTCTGTAATAACCGATGTCAAGCAATATTTCTTTTGCTTTCTGTTTATCCGCCACCTTCATTTTTCGTGATTCAAGCAGACTAATCTGTTCATCAACTGTTGTTGCTTTCTTTGTCACCATATTTAATATAAAAATGGGATGCTCGCTTGGGGCATCCCTTCAATCCTTATTATAGTGCAGACATCCGGCCTGCGGAAATCGGCACTTTTATCGGCTGCAAAGATATAACAAATTTTTATACTGACAATGTTTTTTGAAAAAAATTTATTCCTTCACCCACTTCCCGCTCTCGGCCTCGCTGCCGTCCTTGATCACTTTCCAGACATAAATCCCAGATGGCAATTTCTCGGTATTTATTGAGGTGACGGCACCGGTGATTTCCTGTCTGCAAACAATCTTTCCCATCATGTCGTAAAGCTCCACGTGCGAGTCGGTGAGCGCGGTCCTGATGTTCAAGGTGTTGCCGCCCGGGTTCGGGTAGGCGACGGCGACGGCAAAGCCCGCGTCGTGAGCCTCGTCGATACCGAGGAAGGCCTCGTGCGGGATTTTATAAATGCTGTGTCCCAAATTGCCGGCATGTAAATCACTTTTGTGACAGCTTATGATACATCCGCCAGACGGAATTGCAGCCAAGCCTAACAACCTGTGAACATAATAATCATGCTTGTAGTAAATCTCATTGAATTTATTCAGATTCTCATCAAAACAAACTATATAAAGGTTACGATTCATAAAATACCCTTGGGGATCCATTTCGCCTGCCATATACACGTTGTTTTCAGCGTCAAAATCAATGGTTTGCAGCACACCTCCGTTATCCCTTTCCGGAGTGTTGATGCCCCATGAATATTTCATCTGCCTGAAATTGTCCCTGTCATAAAAACTCATCATAATATCCGACGAAATGTATGATGGTGGATACGGACAATCTATTGTATTGATAGAATATGTCTTCCCATTGGCCTGATTTGTATGCAGATAGGCGAAACGGCAGCTTTGGTACGGCCACGACAGGTCTTCGACATTCTCCTTTACAGCCACCGTGTTAAGTTCGGCATCCAAGGTGTAGCAATCCAAGTAGGACGAGCCGGCGCTCCTGAGGATGATGCGGCAGCCTGTAGAGTCAGGCGAAGGCAGTGTGTGGTGACGGTCTTGCCCGCGAAGACCTTCCATCAGACGTTGCCCGACAAGATTGCCTTCTGAATCAAACTTGAGGAATTGCATGGATTCTGTGCCATTGATGTGATATTGGCTGTACGGCGGGTAGGTGATTATCGCGCCGCCAGACCTGTCAACCACCAGACCTGTATTGTACGGATAGAAAGTCATGTCATTATTATCGTTATAATCGTCTGTCTCCCAGTCAAGTCGGCTGAATGTCAAATTCAGGTCGTCATCGATTGACACCTTGTGGAATGTTGCCGTCCCGCCAACTTTCTTGGCGAAAAAGAACGCATAGTCACCATTCGGAAGATGTTGGAAAGGACTCACCCAAACCACTTCGGCAAGTTCATCACCCGACCATAACAAAGTGGACGCAAGTTCTTCGCCGGAGCCATTCATCTTGACGAGATGAAGTTCTGTCCAGACCATATTTTCGTCGGCAACGCTTTTTTGAGCCATGAATGTGTCATCGTCCACATAAGTCATGTACGACAACCATGAATCGTCTGAATACATGATTTCCTCCATTTCCTGTGCCCGGCAGTTGCAGCAGAGCATGATGGCGAACATTGCCACCGAAAGTAATGCTTTTTTCATTGTGTTTAAAATTTTTGTTATGAATTGAAAAAATGTTGTTTCCTTTTATTTCGGCAAAGTTATGACAAAAAAACGCCGGAATGCCCGACATAAGGCCACAATATAGGTTTTTACGCTTTGCGAAAAGCACAAACAACTGAAAAACAATATTTTATAAAATCAAGAATATAGGTTTTTGTCACCCAATAAAGATGGAGACGATGTCGGCGTCGGCTTTTTTCTTGATGTTTGAGCGGTATTGCGTCACCGTGTTTTCCTTCAGCCCCAGCAGGTCGGCCACCTCTTTCGCACGGAAGCCGAGGAACGAAAGTATGACGATGCGGCGTTCGGTGTCGTTGAGATTCGGGCAGGCACGACGGATATTCTCCGCGGCCGACGGATAGGCGTCGCCGAACTCATCCATGATACGCCGCAGCCTGTCGCCGCCTCCCGCCTGGTACATCGCCATGACCCGCTGCCGCAGCATCTCCCTCTGGTGCCGCGAGGTCTTCTCCAGCTCCGATTGCAGCCGGTGCTGCGCGTCACGGAGCTTCAGCGTCTCCAATTCCTTGTTCTTGCGATAGCGGAACGCCGTCCAGAGCAAAGCCATCAGCGCGACGGCAAGCAATGCGATGCAGAGATAAAGGCGGTAACGTCTCAACTTATGCTCGCTTTCCATGCGCTGCATCTCCAACTGCTTGTCGTATTCGGCCTTCACCTCGGCCACGGCCTTCTGCTCGACGCCGTCACGGGAAACGTTTTCTATCAGCCTTTCCGCATAGACGGCTGCATTCGCCTCATCGCCAAGGGCTTTGTAAGACATGTACAGATATTTGTCTAAAAGGATGCTGTTTTTGGATTCATCTCTCATCTCCTCCGCCATCCGGGCGTAACAGACACAGGAATCGTATTGCTGCAGATTGAAATAGGCTTGTGTCAGGTCTTCAAGCAGCTCGCGGCGATAGACACGCGAAAGCTTCTCATCGATGAAACGCAGGTCCTCTAAGCCCGAATGACATTCATCAACCGCACGGCGAATCAGCGCCATCCCGTCTTCTTCATCTTCATAATGTTGTGTCTCATAGCAACAGAGATAATATGTGGCCAGCGCATTATGGAAATATGAAGCCTCGACGATGTCGCCGATCATTTCGGCGGAATGCAGCCCGACCTGATAATACATCAGGCAGCTGTCGTATTCATTGACAGCCAGATAAGACATTCCCAAAGGAAATGCCGTGATGAGCCTGCATCTGAAATTTTCCTTTTCGGCGTAATAGCTGTCGGCTTGCTTCAGATGTCCGATGCCTTCCCTGTAATAACCCGATGCGGCGTACGACATGCCGATGCGTTGGTGTATGGCGTATTTCATGCGGTCAATCTCATTCTGTTCGTCGGTCGGGACGGGTGAGAAACAGATCAGCCGTTCATCCACATGCCGGCACTGCCCGATGCTTTGCAGAGCTTTCAGGCGGCAGTCGAGGATGGTCTGTATCCCCTCGCCGTTCAAACCATATTGTCTCGCCAGCGCCATATATGCCAAGGCTTCATAGTATTTGTCGCGGCCACCGATGAAATAGTCAACGGCCTCTTGCAAAAGCGAGTCCGTCTCCGCATCGTTTTGCAGCATCATGTCTCTCACGCCCGATTTGAGGAGGCAGTAATGCGCCCTTTCCTTCGCCGAAAGCGCGTCAACATCCAGCGTGTCGAGAATCCGCAACGCGCTGTCGGGGTTCATTTGGTAGAAACATTCCACGCGATAAAGCACGTCCTCCGCCGGAGGCGTACCGTTCTTGCTGCACGACGTGGCAAGCGCAACAAGAGCCAGAAGACATATATAGAAAAAACGTTTCATGGGGGCAAAAATACGAAAATATTCCGACAGGCTGCGAAAACTTGAATTATTTTCGTTTTTTACGCCATCAACAGGAGCGCAAGCATGAACAATAAGAAATTTTTCTTTTTTCATAGTATTAAATATTTCGCCCACAAAGTCAGGCAAGATTTTACACTACGCAGCACAACTCGCCGATTTTTTATGTTTTTCAACCCATAAACATTATCCAAAATTCAGTTTCGCAGGCTCCCTATTGGCACGACACAAACGCCATCACTGCGTGTATAGGGATAACTGCCATTGGCAGTAAGAACCATGAGGAACGAGGGAACTCCCATCTTATCCGTGTCAATCTTTTTGCGCAATGCAAGCAAATTGGCAGCACCATCTTCAATAAGATTGTCGCCACCTAACTTTATTTCAACCAAGCCATATTGTCCATTGCGCAGATGCACAACGGCATCACATTCCAAGCCGCTTTTGTCCCTATAATGATACACTTTCCCATCGATAGGCTCGGCATACACCCTCAAATCACGGACAGCCATCGTCTCAAATAGCAGCCCCATTGTGTTTAAGTCGTTCAACAAGTCGTTTGGGCCTATGCCAAGGGCGGCCGTCGCAACTGACGGATCCACAAAACAGCGCGTGTTTGAAGCGCGAATAGCAGTCTTCGACCTTAAGTTGGGGTTCCATGCAGGCATATCCTCCACAAGGAAAATCTTCTGCAATGCCGAAAGATAAACGCCCATCGTTGGTTCGCTAATGGTTTCATTGTCGTTGGACTGGATGTCTTCAATCAAAACCGACATTGATACCTGCGACCCCTGATGACGCGCATACGATTTCAGGATGCGCCTGACCCGGTCGGCATTCTTTTTAATGCCATCCACGCGAGTCAGATCCGATTCGGCGACAGCATCCACATAATCAAACGACTGGTCGAGTGCGATTTGCCTATCAATCATATTGACAGCTCCCGGCCATCCGCCACGGCACATCAAATAAGCGATATCTTCAAGGGAGAGCCTAACATCCTGCTCCGCCTTGATGCTTTTCTGCTCAAACAGCTCCTTCAACGAAACGATGCCTACCGAATCGTTTGACTCCCACAGCGTCATAGGGCGCATCTTGAGCCATGCAAAACGTCCCGTTCCCGTATGGCTAATTTCTTCAATGCGTGCAGGAACAGCCGAGCCAGTTAAGATAAATTGCCCGACTTTCCTTCTGTGGTCAACGGCAAAACGAATGCTGTCCCACACTTTAGGTATGAGTTGCCACTCGTCAATAAGATGTGGCGTTTCGCCTTGTAGCAATCCCTCATGAGTCATATTGGCATCGATGGTAAAACGTTGCAACTGCAACGGGTCGGAAAGATAGACAACGCTTTTAGCGGCTTGCTCTGCCGTAGTGGTCTTTCCGCACCACTTGGCACCCTCAATCAGGACGGCTCCTTTGCCTGCCAGTTTTCGAGCAAGCATTTCATCGGCAATTCGTTTATTGTATTTCTCCATACATCGTTATTTTTCAGATGCAAAAATACAAATTTTACCATTTGGCCAAAATTAATTTTAC
>JAUNNU010000074.1 GCA_030537295.1 Bacteroidia bacterium | reverse complement strand
CGGTTTTTGATAGGATATTGGTGTTAGTTTCGACATTTAACACTAATATTTTTTTTATGAATGAAAACGAAATTTCAAAAATCGTAGAGTAAATGCTTGTTCAAATCGTAAATCTTTTTTTCCCGGAGGTCTGCGCCTCTTGCGGAAACTTGTTATTGAAAGGCGAGGAGACGGTCTGCACCACGTGCCGTTATCTTCTGCCGAAAACGAAATACGAGCTGAATCCTGAAAACCCGTTGGCGGTCGGGTTTTTCGGACAGATGCCGTTTAACGCCGTCACGTCGGAGTTTTTCTTCAGCAAAAGCGGTCACGTCCAGGCTCTCATCCACGGCCTGAAATATCACGGCGCAAAAGAGAACGGAATATTTCTCGGTCGCGAAATCGGGAAAAGCATCAAGGACGCTCCTGCTTTCCAGGCCATCGATTTCATTATCCCGATACCGCTTCATCCCAAGAAACTGAAGATTCGCGGCTACAACCAGAGCATGGTGATTGCGCAGGGGATAGGGGAGGAGACTGGCATTCCCATCGCCGCCGACTGCCTTGTGAGAAAGGTGTTCACGGCGACCCAGACAAAGAAATCGCGCGAGGAGAGATGGCAGAACGTGAAAGACATCTTCGACGTTGTAAATGTCTCTAAAATCGAGGGGAAACACGTTTTGCTTGTCGATGACGTGCTGACAACCGGCGCAACTCTGATGTCGGCCGGAAAAGCCTTATACAACGTCAAGGATATAAAGGTCAGCGTCGCCACCGCCGCTTGTGCCGGCGGGTGATGTATTGATGTCGTTGTAACTCCAACGCGAGCAGTCGCAGTTTTTCTTTTTATGTTTCTTCACCCCGATTGGCTTGTAAGCCTTTGAACATGAAGCGAGTAGGAGAGAGGCAATGAAAACGAAGACAGCGCATTTCATGAATGAAAAAACGTGTGCCGCTTTGCGACCTTTCAACTTTTCACTTTCAACTTTCAACTTGTTCATGGTTTCAGCCAGGTTTTAGGGTTAGTATGATTTTTGTCGTTCCACACCTCGAAATGCAGCACGGTCGTGTTTTCGGTCGCGCTCGTGTGGATGACACCGATTTTGTCGCCGGTCTTCACTTTCTGCCCGCTCTTGACAAAAACCTTGTCGAGGTTGGCGTAGAGAGTGAAATACAATCCGTGGCGGACCATCACGACGTTGCTCTTTCCTGTGCTGAAAACTGTCGAGACCTCGCCGTCGAAAACGCTGCGGGCCACCGTGCCTTCTGTCGTGGAGATGTCAATGCCGTGGTTGTTTATCGTGACTTTCGTCTGTGTCGGATGCTGGCTTATGCCATATTTTCCGGTCACAATCCCGTCGCACGGCCACGGAAGCACTCCTTTGTTATTCTCAAAATTGGCGGAAAGCTGATAATCGACAGATGTCTTTTTGCTGTCTTTGGCATTTGCTTCCCTGACTTTCCGCGCTTCTTCTTCAATAATCTGACGAATCTTCTTCTGAAGTTCTTGTGCTTCTTTGTTTTTTTGCTGAATGTCTTTCTTAATCGATTTTTCTTTTTTCTTCAACCCGGAGACCTTTGTATCTAACTTTTTCTTGTCTTTTTCTAAAGAAGTTTTCTCTTTCTTCTGCGCATCCAAAAGTTTCTGCTTGTTCGTCTTTTCTGTTTCGTTTTGAGATAACTTATTCTTAATCTGCGATTTAGTGTCTTCAATCTCATTCATCTTTTTCTTGACCATGTCGTTGAACTGCTTGATGTAACGCATTCTTCTGATGGCTTGGTTGAAATCGTCTGAAGAGAAAATGAACAGAAGATTGTTCAGATTGTTTCTGTTTTTATAGCAAATGACCAATAAATCCGCATATTCCTGACGAAGGTTTTCAAGTTCGGTCTGTAATGTCGTGATCTCCTTTTTGTTTTTCTTAATTTCTTTGTTCACCAACGAAATCTGCTGCTCGTAAGTTTTTATAAGGCTTTCACGCTGTGTGATTTGCACTTTCAAAAGATTGACTTCGTTGATTGTTCCCTCCTTGCTTTTCGCTGTTTCCTTAAGCAGGTTTTCAGCTGTCCTGATGTCTTTTTCGAGCTGATTAACTTTGTTTTGAAGGTCGTCTTTTGATTGGGCAAAACAAGAAACTGTCGTGATGAAAAACATCAGACAGAACAAAAAAACCGCAGATTTCTTTTCTTTAATCATTTTGCCAACGTGAATTTTTTAGGTATGCTGAATTTGTAATCGTTTTCAGCATTTAAATTAATGTTTGAATATGAAATTTTTACGTAAAAACTCGGATCTTGATTCATTTCAAGTTCGATTTCTGCAGGAATCATTTTGTCTTCAATCGCCTCGAATTTGCCGTATTTAAGTTCAACTTTCCTCGTTTTTTTAGAATTTTCCTGTAAGATTAATTTACAAATCTTGAAATTATCTGGATCAATTATGTGTGTTTCCGTTACAGAAAATGTTTCAACATTTTTCTTTAGTTGTAAATTTAAAATATTGGATGTCAATAAATTATATTTTCCATCGGCAATTTGGACATCATATTTCCCGCCTTTTTTAAGTGAGATGTCATTTCCGACAAGAAGTGCCTGTACGAAACCGATTTCGGCAATCTGCGCCGGAATTTGCTTGAAATGTTCTATGCTTTCCTTAATGTAGGTCTTGTCGGTTCTGTTAATCATGAAAACCGAATCTTTTGTCATCATGGCTCTTACAACCTCGATGCCGATTGGAAGCGAGACCGAAATCCAGACGATGCTGTCGTTTTTCATCCTGAGCTGCCCTTTCAGCGAAAGATTCGCATCTGGAGTTTCAACTTTCGCATTGAATTTGGCCTGAAGTTGGTCAAAAACGAAATTACTCTGCTCAATTTCTCGAATCAGCCGATTTGCGGAAATGTCTTTAATATTGTTTTTTTGCAAACCCTTACTTGCCGAACAACTTGAAAAAGTAATCGACAATATTGGTAAAGCGATGATTAACAATATTTTGAAAAACCTATTCATATAATATCTCATCTTTTATCTTGTTGTCAATAAATTCCGAAGCCTCGCCCGCCTTCTTTGCTTTCTTCCAGTTTTGCAGTGCGCCTTTTGTATCGCCGAGCTTGAACAAAATATCGCCGAGATGTTCGTAATTGACCCCGTTCGGATTTTTTTCATATTTGAAAACCTTTTCCATCCACTTCTTGGCTTCCTGAAAACGGTTCATTTTGTAGAGAACCCAGGCGTAAGTGTCAAGATAAGTGGCGTTTTTCGGATCGGCTTTGATTGTCTTCGCCGACATCTCCAAGGCTCTTTCAAGTTCTTGATTATCAAGGGAAAGATAATACGCATAGTTGTTCAGGACATAAATATTCTCTGGGTCGGACTTTAAAACACGGTCGTACGCTTCGTATGATTTCTTTCGGTTATCGAGAAGATTGTAAGTGTCGCCGATGTAAATGTCAAAATCTCTTGTAAGTTCTTTATTTGCAGAGAGTTTGCGGCCTTTTTCGAGACTTTTTATCGTATTTTCGTAATCTTTGAGATTATAATAGGAGAGGCCGTTGAACATATAGAACAAAGGCTGCTCCGGGTAGAGGCTGATTGCGGTTTGTGTGTGTTCGAGAGATTCTTGATAATCATTTAGATTCATGTCAACAAGGCACAATTGATAGAGAGTCGCGAAATTGCTTTTGTCTTTTTCAAACGACTGTTTGAAATAAGTTTGTGCCTGTTTGTAATCTTTCATGTTGCTGCAGGCGACACCCATGATGTAGTAGCCGATGTTTTTATCGGGGTAGGTCTCGATGAATGCGTTGCCGACATCGACGGCGCGCGGAATCTTGTAGCCGTCGTCGCTTTTTTCGATTTGCTCCGACCAAAGTTCGTAAATCTGAACCTTTGTTTCATAGTCGAGATTCGTGTTTTTTATAGCCGAAACGAACTCATAAAAAGCCTTGTCGAGTTCGCCTTTGCTCTGGTAATAATCGTAAAGTGAAACGTTGATATATTTGTTATCTGGCTCTAACTCTTTGATTTTCAAATAAAGTTTATAAGCCTCATTGTCTTTCCCGTTCTGACGGTAAAGTTCGGCGAGCATTGCGATGTAACGTGTGTTTGACGGCGCGATTTCGATGAGCTTTTCCATCTCCTTCATCATTTTTGAATAGTTCCCGACATTTTTATAAATCTCGGCTTTCTGCAAGGTTATCATCTCGTTTTTGCCGATCATCTCTTCCATGACATCGAGTTTCTCAATGACTTTTTCGTATTCACCGATTCTCAAAAGGACGTCGATATAATTTTCAAGATATTCGAGGTTGTTCGGATCGTCGGCCATCAATTTGTCATAAATATCTATAAATGCCTGATAATCAGAATTTTGAAGATAGAATTGAGCAAGTCGGATTTGATACCATTTGTTTTTCGGTTGCAGCTTGGCCGCCTGTTCAATCATCGAAAACGCTTCTGTATTTCTGTTTTGCAGCTGATAAAGTTCCGAGAGTTCGTACATGCTGGCGTCGTCTTCTTTGTTGAATTTCAACGCCTCCTCGAAATATTTGATTGAGGCTTCAAAGTTCTCGTTGTATTTGTTTTCGAGGCCTTTTGAAAAATTCTCTGCGTTTTTTGGCAGATCAAGTTTATAAATTGTGTCGGAGGCGGCTTCCATTTGTGCGGAAGCGGTGATTCCAAACAACAATAAACAATTAAATATCAATAATTTAAACTTCATAATGTTTTAGTTTTTTCCAGTATGACCGAAACCGCCGGCACCGCGTTCCGTTTCCGAAAGTGATTCAACTTCAACGACTTCCATCTGTTCGCATTTTGCGATGATGAGTTGTGCGATGCGGTCGCCGCTGTTGATGACGAAATCGGTGTCAGAAAGGTTTATCAAAATCACCTTTATTTCGCCGCGGTAATCGGCGTCGATTGTGCCGGGCGAGTTGAGGACTGTTATTCCGTTTTTAATTGCGAGTCCGCTTCTCGGCCTGACCTGTCCTTCGTATCCGACAGGAATCTCCATGAAAAGCCCGGTCGGAACCAAAACTCTCTGCATGGATTTTATAACTATCTGTCCGTCAGGAAGATACGCTCTCAAGTCCATTCCGGCGGAATTTACAGTCTCATAGTTCGGCAATGCGTTGTCCGATTTATTTACAATGTTCAATTTCATATTTTCAATGGATTTTTACGTTCAAAAAATATTACAGTTCCAATATAAACTAATATCAATAATGTATTGATTGTCAATTTAATAACTAAAGAATAGTCGCCATATAACAGGCTTGTGAAATATAAACCTATTGCCAAGACGAAATACAGCGCGATTCTTCCGATTTGGTATGGAATCGGGAAATTCTTCTGTCCCCAGAAATAGGAAACCACCGCCATGATTGTGTAGCAGGCGAGATGAGCGAACGCCGCGCCTTTGTATCCGATTCTTGGAACCAAAACAAACAAGGTCAGCAATGTCACCGAAGCACCGATTATCGTGATGACGGTTCCGCAAATCGTCTTGTCGGTCAGCTTGAACCATATTGAAAGATTGAAGACCATTCCATATAACATATTGGCTATCAATATAATAGGAACGATTACCAATCCTTCGTGATAATCACTTCCTTTGGTTCCGACGAAATATTTCAGCACGTCGATGTATAACATCACTCCGAGGAAAATCAGGAGGCAGAAGACAACGAAATATGTCATTACCTTTGCGTAAAGTTCCGGTGCGTTGCGGTCTTTCGCCTTGTTGAAGAAGAACGGTTCGGAGGCGTATCTGAACATCTGAATGAAGATCGTCATAAGCACTGCGAGCTTGTAGTTTGCGCCGTAAATCCCGACTTGTGCGATGGCGTATTCTCTGGCTGAAACACCTAAACTTAAGAGAGTTTCTTCATCAGGAATAGGGGTGAGGTATTTTATCAAAATCTTGTCGGCGACTTCATTAACCATTCCCACAATGCTTACGAGCAGAATCGGCAAAGCGTATTTGAGCATTGGTTTCACAAGGTTTTTGTCCAACTCAAAGTGAAAACCTTTCATTTGCGGAAGAAGCAAAATCAAGCTCAATAAACTTGATAACACATTGGAAATCAATACCCAAATAAGCAAACCAGCTTCAGGACCAAATAATTTAGCTGAGATGGCTTCTGACTTTTCCGGAATGACAACCAGGAAGAAAAGATTCAATCCGATGTTAAAGGCGACATTTGCGATTTTAATTATCGAAAATCTTTTCGCTTTGTTTTCCTTTCTTAATTTGGCGAACGGGACGGCTGTCAGAGCGTCGAGCGCGACGATTATTCCTAAGAAAAAGACATATTGAGTGTTGTGGTCGTATTCTATCCAATTGGCGAAAGACTTGTAAATGAAGCAATAAACCAAAACAAAAACTGCTGTCGTTGTAAAAATGCACGACATGATGTTGTTGAAAACCTTGTTTGCGTCGGTTTTTTGCGTGTAACGGAAAAAAGTTGTTTCCATCCCGTAGGTGAGCAGCGCCATTAGCAGGGCAATCCATGCGTAAAGGTCGGTAATCTGACCGTAAACGCCGGATTCAAATACTCTTACGTAAAGCGGCACGAGCAGATAATTGAGCAGGCGTGGAATGATTGTTCCCATTCCATAAATCACGGTTTGTCCGGCCAAAGCCTTCAAAGGATTGTTACCCATATTTTATTTTTAAATTAAAAACTGCAAATTTATAAAATTATTTCAAAACTGTAAAAATATCGTCGAAAAAGTGCCTTTTTTTAAGATGTTTTCTCGAATTTTTTGATGTGTGACACGTTGGGAAATCAAAGTGTCTTAAATCGCCTGAAAAGTGGCAAAAATCAAATCTTGTCGAAAACATAGACCAAACTCGAATATTCTCCTGTCTTTTTTGCCCTGCGATTTGACTTCAGGCCGGAAATCACACCTTTTACAAAAGAGTTGCCTCTGCCGACATAATTTTCGCTCATCATGGAAATGTAAAATGCGTCCCATTTCAGCGGATGGATTTTTTTCAGTTTGAATTTGTCTTTCATGATAATTTCGAGCGAATCCTTGTGGAAATGATTCAGATGTCGTGGCACGTCGTAGGCGGCCCATTTGTCTTTATAAATTTCTGCGTCGTGCGATTTGTAGTTTGGAACGGCAATCACGAGGCGGCCCTTGTCGGCGATGAGACGATGAAATTCATAGACCAACTTTTCGAGGTCATCGACATGCTCGAACACATGCCACAGAGTTATGACATCGAAACGCCAGTCGGGTAGGGCAGACAATTTTTCCGGGTCGTAAATCTCTGTTTTCAGTTTTTTTGACGCAAATTTTCTTGCGTCTTCGCTCAAGTCGCAGCCGTAAATGTAGCATCCGTGTTGTTTTGCGTAAAACAGGAAATCTCCAACCCCGCAGCCGTAGTCAAGAAGGCGCGTTTTGTCTTTTTTAACAAAATTATTAGCAAACGCTATTTCAAATTTTCTCTTTATATTTTTCTTCTTAACCCGATTGTAAACCCATGGAACGAACCCTTTTTTGTGTTCGTTGTGACTCAGATAATCCTCCGACTTATAGTATTTTCCAATCTCAAGCGGAGTGGGGCGTGGGGTTGTAAAAAGCAAATGACAGTCGGCACATTCGTGAATCTCAAACTCTTCCTGGGTCAAAAAATAATCCTTCAGTTTGAGATATTGCTTTGTGTTTTGTGATTTGCAAAATGGGCAAGTATGTGTCATAACAATTTATATTTTAATCATTTAGAAAAAACTTTCACGTGAAACTATCGTCCGAGAAACACAGCCAGCACCGAAATGTCGGCAGGCGAGACCCCGCTGATTCTCGACGCTTGACCGAGAGTTTGCGGCTTGTGTCTTGTCAGTTTTTGGCGAGCTTCTATCGTAAGTGAATGCAGTGAGTTGTAATCAAAATCAGGACTCAATTTCACGTCTTCGAGACGTTTGAGCTTGTCGGCGACTTCACGTTCTTTTTCAATATAACCTTCATATTTTATTAAAATTTCAGCTTCTTCGGCGACTTCTTTTGTCAAAACATCGGTCAGATTTAATTTGGATTTCAGCTCGTCAACGTGATTTATCATGTCGATTATGCCGATTTGCGGACGCGTGAGAACGTGGGCGAAACGCGTTTTGTTTGTGATTTCCGGGGTCTCTTTCTCGACAAGAAGTCCGTTGATGTCTTCTGGATTTACGTTAGTTTCTTTTAGATATTTCACTAATTCCGCAACGCGATTTTCTTTTTCGATGAGTCGGTTGTAGCGTTCTTGCGTCGCCAGACCGAGTTTGTAACCGATAGGGGTGAGGCGCGTGTCGGCGTTGTCCTGACGGAGAAGTATGCGATATTCGGCGCGGCTCGTGAACATTCTGTATGGCTCATCGACGCTTTTTGTAATCAAATCATCTATAAGAACTCCGATATAACCTTGGTCGCGGCGTAAAACGAGCGGTTCTTCATCATTGATGAATTGATGAGCGTTGATGCCCGCCATGAGGCCTTGTGCGGCGGCTTCTTCATATCCGGTCGTGCCGTTAATCTGTCCTGCGAAGAACAAACCGTGGATTCTGTGCGTTTCCAAGCTGTGACAGAGCTGTTCCGGCGGGAAGAAATCGTATTCAATTGCGTAACCCGGACGAAAAATCTTTGCGTTTTCGAAGCCTTCGATGTTGCGCAAAGCCTCGTATTGTATGTCTTCCGGCAACGAAGAACTGAATCCGTTGAGATAATATTCAACTGTCGTGGCACCTTCAGGCTCAACAAACAATTGGTGGAAATCTTTTCCGGCGAAACGGTCTATTTTATCTTCGATACTCGGGCAGTAACGAGGGCCTTTGCCTTGTATCCTGCCTGTAAACATGGGCGATTTCTCAAAGCCGCGACGTAAAATTTCGTGGACTTTCAATGATGTGTAGGCGAGATAACAGCTGCGTTGTTTTGTTGGTTTTTCAACATTCATAAATGAGAATCCTGTTATCTCATCATCGCCTTTTTGTTCTGTTAGTTTGCTGAAATCTATGCTGCGTCCGTCGATTCTCACCGGTGTCCCTGTTTTCATTCTGTCGGATTCAAAGCCGAGTTCCACGAGTTGTTCTGTGATGCCGTGACTTGCTCCTTCGCCTATTCTGCCTCCTGAAAACGATTTCTCGCCTATGAAAATCTTCCCGTTCAGGAAGGTCCCGTTTGTCAGAATCACTGTTTTTGAGCGGACATCACCGCCCATCATGGTGTGTACGCCGGCGATTTTGTCGCCTTCGACCAATAATCCGTCAACGTGATCTTGCCAGAATTCAAGATTTTTTGTGTTTTCGAGTGTGTTTCTCCATTCTGCGGAAAAAGCAGCTTTGTCGCTCTGCACTCGCGGGCTCCAAACCGCCGGTCCTTTTGACTTGTTGAGCATCCTGAACTGAATCATCGTTTTGTCAGCGATGATTCCCATCTGTCCGCCGAGTGCGTCGATTTCACGTACAATCTGTCCTTTTGCTATTCCGCCGACGGCCGGGTTACACGACATCGCCGCCATGAAACTCATGTTCATGGTGATAAGCAACGTCTTGCTTCCAAGATTAGCGGCTGCGGCTGCGGCTTCGCATCCGGCGTGTCCTGCGCCAACAACTATAACATCGTAATTGTTAAAAATCATATTATTTGTTTCACGTGTAACATCAAAATAAATTGCAGAATTACAATTCGTTAGGTCTCATCCCCAAACAAAAGTCCTCCTGCTTTCTCATCATGGCAGCGTCTTCGTCTGTCTTGTCTTTATAACCGATGAGATGCAAGACACCGTGCGCGAGAACGCGGTGAAATTCGTCCTTGAACGGTTTTCTCATTTGTTCGGCATTGTCACGAATCCTGTCAATGCTGATATAAAATTCACCAGAAAGATATTCGGTGCAGTCGTTCAACGGAAATGTGATGATGTCTGTGTAGAACTCGTGGTTCATTCTCTTGACGTTGAAATCATACAGGCATTCGTCTGAACAGAACATATAATAGAGTTCGCCGACTTTCTTTCCGTATTCAGCCACGAAATTTTGAATCCATTCTTTTGCCAAGCGTTCGTTGAACTCTGGTTTTTCGATGTCGATTGTCTGAAATTTTATCATTATACTAATTGTTGTTTTTCAAAAAATATTCGTTAATCTTTTCTTTAAAGAAAGGCTCGTATTCTATTGGATTTGAACGTAAAAAGTCCTGCTGTTTCCTTATGCTTTCTTCGTATTTCAATTCGTCAATGTTGTGGCTTTTTTGCGTTCCTTTAAATTCATTCGATTTGCGTTTTTCGTCTTTCTCGCGTTCTTGCTGCGCCTTTTCTGCCTTTAGCATTCGTGACATGATGTCCCTGTGACGGTTCATTGTCTGGTTGGTGATCCGTTTGTTCACCAAATCCTCCTCAAGTTTCTCCATGTCTTTTATTATTTGATTGAGACCGTCGTCGCCAAGTATCCCGTCTTTCTTCATCTGTTCGAGCATCTTCTGCATACCTTCGCGAATCATCTCCTGCTGCGCCGCCATGCGTGCCATTTCTTCGCTCATCTGCGGCATCGGCTGACCGTTTTGCTGCATCTGCTGCATCTTTTGCTGCATTTCCTTCAGCTGCTGTCCGAGTTGCTGTTGCAAATCTTTCATGTTTTTAATGTCCTTTGGCTTGCCCTTGCTGTTTTTCGATTTCCCTGGTTTCGAGCAGGAACCGCTCATCCCATCCATCTGCTGGTCCATCTGATTCAACGATTCCGCAAGCATCAAAGCGAGATTATTCATCGACATCATGGCTTTCTGCTGCTTGCTCGATGCCATCCCGAAATGCAGCTCCAAAATATCTTGCATCGCTCCTTGTAATTGATTGTCAATTATTTGTAATTCAGTAAAGACAAAATTTTTGATTGATGTCTGACGTAATGCCATTTTTTTCAACGAGTCGTCAACCATCACAAAATTCTCCGAAATCTCTTTCTGACGGCTTATTTTTTCGGAAACGCTTGGGTCGTCGGTTTTCATCTTCCCGACTTCCTGAAGAAGCGATTCCTCGGCGTGCGAGGAACGAACCACGTTTTCAAGTAATATTCTTACAAGGTGTGCGTCTTCGGCGAGCTGCTCCATGCCCGAACCCGCCATCATCATATTAAGACCTTCTGCCATCTCTTTCATCTTTTTTCCGGCGTCGCCTTTCTTTTGCTGCGAACCGTTTTCGTCGCCGCTGTCTTCAGATTGCGCCGCATCGTCCAAGTCATTGTTGATTTCCTCAGACGCCGCCTCGTCTTTTGAAATGTCAAACGGATCCTGCAGACCTTTGTTCTGTTCCATCACTGAATCCATTTTTTGCTCCAACGCATTGAATTGATTTTTAGCATCTTGAGCTGAAATAGATTCAGTGTTACTTTCAAGTTTTTCGCCAAGCTCGTTAAGCTTTTCTATCAGCTCGTTGACTTCTTTTTCGACCTTAAGCTGCTGTAGAAGCGAAAGGTTTCTGTCCATCATCTGCGAAAATTCCTCGTTGTTTTTCTTCATCTCTTTCATCAGTTCCTGCATCTTCTCTCGAGGCATTTCTCCCAACATCTTGTCGATTTCGTCCATCAGTTTTTTCAAATCTTCAGGAATCACATCTTCAAACAGTTTGTTGATTTCTTCTTGCTTTTTCAAAAGTTCTTCAGGAGTCAACTCATTGTTTTTCAGGAAGTCTGACAGTTCTTTTTGCTCTTCCTGTATTTTCTGCCATTCTTCTTGAAGCTGTTTTTGTTTCTCCAAAAGGTCTTTCATTTTCTCCTTGTCGCTCCAGTCGAGTTCCTTTTTCGCCATCAGGTCGCGAAGCATGTCTTCAATGTCGCGTTTCAGGTTTTCAAGTTCTTTTGAATCTTGTGATAACTTGTCAATGATTTGATTTTCAGAGTCTTCGGCGATTGAATCAAGTTGTTCGGTCGTTGGCAGACTGAGATAAAAAACCTCTGAACGGCGCGATTTCGGCCCATTGATACCGTCGTTGTCAAAAATCTCGAAATAAGCTTTTATTTCATCGCCTCTGAAAACTTTAAGTGTGTCTAAATCAATACTATAATAGAAAGAATTGCGTGTTTGACGTCGGTCGATTGCAATGTTTTTGACAAAAGATTGTTCAGGTTTTCCGTCAATTTCAAAATGATAAAGCAATTTTGTGAAGCCGTAATCGTCGGCTATCAGGCCGGAATAATACGTCTGTTTCGCAAAATCCTCGTGGAAATTCTGAACCTGGATGTCGGGGAACGCATCCGGAACAACTTCTATGATAAAAGGTATCGGGTCAAGATTTTCATTCCATTCATTTGAAATATGAACATCTAACTTCTTTGATTTCAATGCTTTAACAGAAAAGTCAAAAATGTCAGATTCTTTTGAGGCTACAAATCTCGTTTCTTGGTATAAACTATCAGAAGTGATTGATTTATAATCTTTTACATTGATAATTAGAGAATCAACGTCACGGGTGTGAAACGTAAACTCAAGTTCGGTTCCTTGCGGTACAATTATTCTCGTTTTTCCGGCGACGGTCTCGTTTTTCCTTTGGATATATTTCGGAAAACGCAAATCCGTCTCATAAAACAGCAGCGTCGGATTCGGGCGGACAATCAGTTCAATGTCACGGCTTCGGTAGTCGCCGCCTTCAATGTGGAAAGTCTCGTTCTGATAATTGTTTTTGAAAATGAAACGGAAGTCGTTGGTATTCAGCTTGTTCATAAGACGGATTCCGTTTTTGCCCTTGATGTAGAAAGCATCGGGGATGCGCTCTCCGGTGACATGAATATTAAACTCTACATCATCGCCTTGCGTTGTCTCAAGCCTTGAAGATGAAAGAGTTACGTCAAACGGCAACGGTTTTTCAAAAGTCTGGGAATAATTGATGATTCGCTCGGCGGGTTTCTTTGTGAAGTCGGGGACAAAATTTACGAGAACCGACAGAATTACAAACGCCAAACCAAAGATTTTCAGATATTTATAATTTTCCTTAAGGTTTACGGCATCGGAAAAATTGATCGGTTTCAGATTTTCGGTACACTGCTCAATCGTTGCGGCAAGCAGCTCGTCATCTGAATTTTCCGAAAGATTTTCCGAAAGTTGCAGCGTATTCAGGAGTTTGTCGCTGACTTCCGGGAAGAACCTGCCAATCAAAACGGCAGCGTCACGGTCGGACATCTTCTTTCTGAAACGGAAAAGGTTGACTAAAGGTATTGCGAAAAATGTCAAAATGACAAATGTCGAAATACATATAAAAAGTATCAGAAGTACGAAGCGGCCTTTTTGCGGAAGCCAGGAAAAATATTCTATTCCATTGAAAATCAAGTAAAAAACTATCATCAAGACAGAACCAACCAACACACCTTGGATGAGGCGGTTGAGATAGAACTTCCTGATGAAGCGTTCGATTTTCTCAAAAAGAATATTTTCTCCCATACTAATAATTAAAACTTGCAAAGATATAGAATTTTTCAAAATGACGTGCTAAAAAACTCGTGCAACTTGTGTTAAAAACTCGTGCAACTTGTGTTAAAAACTTGAGTTAAAAAATCCACGACTCCGTATCTCATTTTTTTCTATTTTTGCAAAAATTTAATTAAAATAAAAATGAAAGAAGTACGTGTACGTTTCGCACCGAGTCCGACCGGACCGTTGCACATCGGCGGCGTGAGAACCGCTTTATATAACTATCTTTTCGCGAAGAAAAACGGCGGCAAGATGCTGCTCCGCATTGAAGACACCGACCAGACACGTTTCGTGCCGGGCGCAGAAGAATACATCATCAAATCACTCGACTGGTGCGGAATAAAATTCGATGAGAGCGACATCGTCGGAGGTCCTTACGGCCCTTATAAACAAAGCAACCGCAAGCATCTTTACAAGCAGTACAGCGATGAACTCATTGCGAAAGGCTGCGCATATTACGCTTTCGACACCGCCGAGGAACTTGATAAATACCGCGCGGAAGCAGAAGCCCAGAAAAAGACCTTCATCTATAACGCAGAAAGCCGTAAGAATCTTCGTAACTCTCTGACGATGAGCAAGGAAGAAGTCGATACTTTAATCAATGCTGGAACTCCATACACGGTGCGTTTCAAGATGCCGGAGAACCATATCGTTGAGATGCACGACATCATCCGCGGCGACATAAAAGTGAACACCAACACGTTGGACGACAAGGTTCTGTTCAAGTCTGACGGAATGCCGACATATCATCTCGCAAACATCGTCGATGACCACCTGATGCTTATCTCGCACGTCATTCGCGGCGAGGAGTGGCTGCCTTCGATGCCGTTGCATGTGCTTCTGTATCAGGCTTTCGGATGGGAGGCTCCGGAGTTCGCGCATCTTCCGCTTTTGCTCAAGCCCGACGGCAACGGCAAGCTCAGCAAACGCGACGGCGACCGCCTCGGATTCCCGGTCTTCCCGATGCAGTGGGAGAACCCGGAGACACACGAAATCTCGTCAGGTTACAAACAGTCGGGTTACTATGCGGAGGCGTTCATCAACATGCTCGCACTTCTCGGCTGGAATCCGGGAACCGAACAGGAAATCTTCTCGATGGATGAACTCATCGAGGCGTTCTCGTTCGACCATTGCAGCAAGTCGGGCGCACGTTTCAACGTCGAAAAGGCGAAATGGTTCAACCACGAATATCTAATGAAGAAGTCAAGCGAGGAAGTGGGCAAGGACTATCAGGCGTGGCTCAAGGCCGAAAAGAATATCGACGCTGATTTAGAATACGTTACGAAAGTGGCGGCGTTGGTGAAAGACCGCGTCAACTTCGTGAAGGAACTGTGGGAGCAGAGCTTCTTTTTCTTTGAAGAGCCTACGACATACGATGAGGTGACGGTGAAGAAACGTTGGAAGGAAAACTCGGCGGAGATGATGAGGAAGGCCGCCGAGGTCATCAACGGAATCGACGACTTCACCGCCGAAAACATCGACAAGACCTTGAACGACTGGATTACGAGCAACGAACTCGGCATGGGCTTGGTGATGAACGGCTTGCGCCTGATGCTCGTCGGTGCCGGCAAAGGCCCGCACATCCACGAGATTCTCGCACTTC
>JAUNNU010000005.1 GCA_030537295.1 Bacteroidia bacterium | reverse complement strand
ATGACGATTGCAATCGGTTTTTTCCGAGTTTGTTACAGAAACGGACGATTGCAATCGGTCTTTTTTCTAGTTACTTCCTTTTCTTGGGCCAACGGCTTCGTGCGATTGCGTTGTACTGCCCGATGATTCCTTTCAGTGCGTCCAGTTCGGCCTGGTATCTGCCGGGGTCGGTGATGGCGTTGGCGGCGACGAGCACCATGATTTTGTTGTTGATGATGTCGGCGATCTGCCTCGCTGTCACCGACGGCTTGACGCTTTTCGACCTGTTCTTTTCGGTCATCTCGTCTAAACGTTTCCGGCCCAGTGACTCGGCCAAGCTCTTGAAGTTTGCGAGACACTCCGCCAACGTGGGGATGATAGCGACCGCCTCTTTCATCTCATCGACGGAGATGTCCTGTATCAGTGCGAGCGCGTCGGCGGTCTTCTCCGATCTGCTGAGCCGCAGGAAGTTCTTGTGTGAGTCGGTGACTGTCTTGGCTTTGGCGGCGGCGGCTCTCAACTCCTGCTTCGGTGATTTGGCGAAGCCGTCTATCAATTCCCTGATGGCGGTGAAGCCGGCGTTGAGCTGGGTGGTGTTCTCTTTCACCTGATGGTCGAACAGGATGATGCTGTTCACATCGATGAGGGTCTCGCAGAGTTCCTCGATCTGGTTCACAAGCCCCGTGACGGCGGCGTCGTTCTCGTGTTTCTTTGTCTCGGCGATGAAGACCTTTGTCGCATCGGCCATCTCTGTGTTACGCAGAGCTAATGTCAATCTGTCGTTGTTCATTGTCTTAATGTTTAGGTTTAACGTATGAATGTTGTCTGGATATTTCCGACGGCAAAAATATGCAAAAGCCAAGACGCTTTTCACATCCCGGAGCGTCAACCCCCTAATTGTCGCCAATTTTTCTTTTCAGGTTATTGAAAATCAAGACAATAATATTTCGCACCACAAAAAATGTCTCCAAAAAAATCGCGATATTTGCGAAAAAACATATATCTTTGCAGCCAAAATATCGGTATCAAAGGAACATCTACAGGACATTGGCAAGGCTTTACAGGACGACGGGCGACTACGAGAAGTCGGCTGACTTCGCAATCAGATGCCTCTCGATTTTCTACCGTGACACGAGCAAGGAAGACATCACCAATGTCTTCGAGACCTACCGCAAGGAACTCGAAAACGAGAAACGCATCTATGAAAAGAGAAGCAGGGCCGCGATAATCGTAGTGGCGGCGGCCTCGCTGATTGTCATGTCACTGACAATAACCGTGATGTATCAAGCGAAGATAAGGAGGGAGGAAGGAGTTCGTCCACATAACCGACATCGTGTATGACGGCTTCTCGCTGCGGCTCAAAGAACTGTATCCGAGCCTGACCGCCGGTGACATCGAAACGTGCTGCTGCTGCAGGCACGGTTTCAGCGACTCAACGACGGCGAAGCTGTGCGGCGTGGAACTGTAGTCATTCCAGAAACGCTGCCAGCGAATCAGGGGCAAAATCAACGACGGACGCGACTTCAAACAGATAATAAAGGGATTGTGACCAGAACGTTGAACTTAACAAAACCGCTGATGCGCCCCCGTCGTTAATCACTTTATCTCCAATAAATTGCACAACATTGAATCTGAGTCGCACAACAAAAAACACGCCGGTACGCCGCGAAATTTAGATTTTTTTTGCAATTTCCGCGGCGTATCGGCGTGAAAGGCGGTTTCACTATTTCTTCACAATCTTCTCCTCGAACACCTTGCCGTCGTCGAGCGTGACTTTCATCACGTACATCCCCGTCGCGAGGCCGCTGATGTCGATGCTCCCGAAGCCGGACTGCTGAGCCTTGACGAGGCGGCCGGAGATGTCGTGGAGGCTGACGCTCTTGATTTCCGCACCGGAGTTGACCACGACGCTTATGCTGCCTGAGGCCGGGTTCGGATAAATGCGTGTCGCAGATGCCTCCGACTCGGTGACATCAGTATATTCAGGGTCTTTGGTGAGTTCCATCTTGAATTCGAACTGGTTGACATGCGCACATCCGTTCATGTCCTCGTACACGAGATAGTGCAGAGCCTTCTGCTGCCAACTCAATTCAGGCTCGAACAACACCGTCTGGTTCGCGAACTCGTCCCAGACCCATTCGCCGTTGACCTTCTTGTAGAACGACACGGTGTATGTCGTGCCGTCGCCGGATGTCTCAAAGTTGACCTTTTTTGTGATGTCCCACTCATCGTCCGTAACGGACCACACGCCGTCCTGCCGTTCGGCGACGCCGCCGGTGTCATCATAGACGTAACGCATTACCGATGTATTCACCCATTCGCCGCTTTCCGCCGATGTCATTGTGACGACCTCCTCCTGCTTGCCCCATGCATTGTAGGTGTATGTTTTCAGAACGCTTGATGTCAGTCCGCCGTTGCCGTCGTAAGTGTCAGTCTGCACAGAGGCGAGGCGGTGCTCCTCATCGTAGCCGGAGGTGGTCTTCTTCTTCAAAGTGGTGCCGTCGCCGACGCAGTAGTATTCGACTCTGGTCCCGTCACCGGCATACTCGTAGAAATAGAAATCAGTATATTCATCCTCGCCTACCTTGTAGTCTTTCTCTTTAAGGCGGCCGTCATCGTAGTATGTGTAGAGCCAGTACTCGTTTGGGTTCATCTGACCCCACACGTGAGAGATGTATGTCACCCTGCCGTCCTCATACGAATAGTTGAGCGACTCGTCGAACATCGGCCATCCGCCCTGGTGCCATGTGTGCTGGCAGATCATTTGTCCGAGGAGGCTGTAGGTGTAGCTCGCCGTCAGTGCGTAGTCCGGGATTTCGTACCGCAACAGCTTCCCGTCGGATGAGTACGAGAACACCGACCCTATCTCCCTTTTCAGTGTCCCGTCCGTGTTAAAGACCCTGCAGACCACGTTTGTCGGCTGCATGATTGAATCGTTTGTCGCCGCCGGTGCGTCGCATACCGCAAAAGCCACAAGCAGCATGGTGATAAATGTTTTTTTCTTCATATTAGTGAGTTTTTAATTGTGTATTAACGAGTTTTTAATTGTGCAAAAATAACAAATTATTATAACAACATTCTTTTTTTAACTGAAAAATTCAAAGTTTGTATATGGCAAACACCGCATCTCCCAACACGTTATTGATTGCGTTGTTTGGGATGTCTCTTATACATGATGGGAAAGTTAAAATAGTCTTTTTCATGACAATTCTTTTTTAAATTACTCCGTCACATAGAAATCCCCGTAGTACACTTCTCCGTTGTTCAGTGTTATCGTCACCGTGTAGAAACCCTCGTCCTCGATGAGGAGGGTCGCCATGTCGGGCGTGTGAAGGATGTTGTCGCGGTCGATATAGACGCCGTTCGAGTTGGTGACGACGATGTGCGCTATGCCCACGTTCTCATTAATGTAAATGGTTAGCGCGTGGCCGTCGATGAAGGCGGAGACTGGGATGTCTTTGCTTTCTGTTTGCGTTGCAGTCTCACCAAATAACAGAATTGGGTATTGATCTGTGTTTGTTTGACTTTTTCCCAATGACATGAATGAAATCACAATCATTGTCAATAATAAAATGTGTTTTTTTGCCATATCTGTTATACTTTTAATTTGTCTCGCAAAGATATGGCAAAAATTTTTATGATTTCAAAATATTTTTTTAACTAAATTTAACCAAAATAATGCTAAAATACTGATTGTATGTGTATTAAGATATAGTATGGAATAGCAAAAAAGTGGTTAAATTTAACATACAGTGGTCAATTATAAAGATTGTAGATGTGGTTTGTCAAAAAATCCTTGACATTCTCTTCTGTTTTCAACGCTTTTTTGATGGAGTTGATGCGTTTGTATGCGCCCTGATACGTTATTTCTGTAAGTGCGGCAATTTCAGCGGTGGTCATGTCAAGTAGGCAAAGACAGCACACCACGGTGTTGTCGCCTTTGACACCATAGACACTTGACAATGTTTCAGTCAATCCTGGTATGCATCTTTTGGCAGCGTTTCTCAATGCCGTCTTTTCGCAGTCGCTCAACGCTATCCCCTTGCATGAAGATAGGTTTTTTGTACTTATGCGACTGTCTTCCATTCGCTTCTTGATTGTGATGCAGATATTCTGATTTCCAAATTCAGACAGACACTTGTCAGCGTCATTTCCACTGTACGCCTTGACGGAATTCATCATTGCTTCATGGCGATGTTCCAACTCGGCTGTCTTGTTTTCATATCTGCTGATTATTTTGTTTTTGTCGGAAATTTCGGTGGTATGTTTTTTGTTCCTTCTAACGTGAAAACCCAACCAAATGACAAAAGCAACAAACAGCGACACGGAAACTGACACGGCATACATCGTGTTCCTGTGTCTCTGATAGTTCAAGTGTTTTTCATTTTTGTATCTGTTATAACTGTCAATCAATGATTTAGATTTCGATGTCCTGTCAAGCTCTTTTTCAATATTTTTTGAATAAAAATCACTGAAATATGCTTTTTGTGCATGATTGCCCAACGAATCGTGGATTGCCGAAAGCATTTTTGCCGCTGAAAGTCTGATGTATCTGCTGTCAGATGCGAAGCATTTGTCGAGATGATACAACGCCGAATCGTAAATGTTGTCAGCGTAAAACATATTACCTATGCCGAGTTCGTATGAATTGACGGATGACACATTCGATTTTTCATTTTTCAACAGATTCCTCATGATATAGTACGCAGTGTCCTTAAATCCTTTGTCATGATAAATTTCCGCAATCATGTTCTCAACGCAGTCTGTTGACGGGTTTGTCACCATGGCATCATTGTAATACACGAGTGCGCTGTCGGAAAATCCATTCATGTAGAACGAGTGGCCGATGTTTCTGAACAGGTTGGCTGACAGTATAGTATCTTCAATGAAACTTGAATATTTGAGTGCGGATTTGTAAAACCCAATCGCAGACTTGCCATCATTTTCGGAATAAAACATTTCGCCGAGTCTGTAGTATATCAAGGCCATGAATCTCGTTTTCTCATAATTGCATTCGGTCATCATTCCCTTCTCCGCCGCCTTCGCAATCTCAGGGAACGCCTCTTCCATGATGTCGGCAGCCTTGAGGTAGTCGGTGCATGCCGCCACGATGTCGTCGTCCTCGGTCTCGCCGACGGCCTTGTAGTAGTGCGCCCGCGCCGTCTCGAAGGCGAGGCCGCTGTTCTTCGGATGCTTTTCAAAAACGCTGTCGTAATATGCCGTTGCCGCGGTGACGGCCGGGGCGTTGGTCTGTTGACAGTAATTTTTATAAAGCGCCTCCGCCACAAGTATCTGGTATTCGTTCACGACTGAGCGGTTCGTGCTGTCATCGATGTCGAAACCGACCAGCACCTTCAACGCGCTGTCGGGCTGTTCCTGCATCAGCTCGTGCGCCGTCCGCAGCTCCGGGGCGGAATGCCAGCCGCCCGCCCTGTCGGAGCACGAGGCGAAGACGACGATTGCTGACAATATGGCGAGAATGTTTTTCACGGCAAAGATAAATGACACTACTTGCCCATATTATACAATATGAACGCATAGATGTCGGCTTGTTCCTCGATGACTTTCGCCATCGGCTTGCCGCCGCCGTGGCCCGCCTTGCTGTCGATACGGATTATCTTCGGTTCATCGCCGGTTTGCGCCGCCTGCAACGTCGCCGCATACTTGAACGAATGCGCGGGGACGACGCGGTCATCGTGGTCGGCTGTCGTCACCATAATCGCCGGATAATGGACGTCATCGCCGCTCTTGATGTTGTGCAACGGCGAATAGGCGTAAAGCGCATCGAACATCTCCTTGCTGTCGGCACTCGTGCCATAGTCGCTCGCCCAATTCCAGCCGATTGTAAACAAGTGATAACGAAGCATATCCATGACACCCACTTCAGGAACGGCGACCTTGAACAGGTCGGGACGCTGGTTCGCGCAGGCTCCTACGAGGAGGCCGCCGTTTGAGCCGCCGACGATGGCGAGATAGTCAGGCGACGTGTAATTCTTTTCAACGAGATATTCGCCCGCCGAGATGAAGTCGTCGAACACGTTCTGTTTCTGCAACTTGGTTCCGGCGATATGCCATTCCTCGCCGTATTCGTTGCCGCCGCGCAGGTTCACCTGTGCGTAAATGCCGCCCATCTCGAGGAAAGGAACGCGCATCACCGAAAAGCCCGGATTCAAAGTTATGTTAAAGCCGCCGTAGCCGTACATGTAAGTCGGATTCTTCCCGTCCATCTTGACATCCTTCCTGTAAGTCAGGAACATAGGGATGCGGGTGCCGTCCTTGCTGTTGAAGAAGACCTGTTCGGTGACGTAGTCTTCGGGGTTGAAGTCAACGGCGGGGGCGCGGAACACTTCGGAGACGTTGCTTTCGACATCGTATTTGTAAATCGTCGTCGGGAAAGTGAATGACGTGAAAGCGTAGAACACCTCCTGCTCGTCGTAACGGCTCACGATACCCACCGCGCCGAATGTCGGGAACTCCATCTCGTGCTGCACATTGCCTTGCAAATCACAGACGTATGAATGGTTTGAAGCGTCCTGGTCGTATGTGACGATCATCTTGCCGTCAGCCATCTGCGCCGACACCATGACATTCGCCGATTCAGGAATCAGAACCTCCCAGTTATCGATGCCGACCTTGTTCAAATCATCAAGACTCACAACGCAAACCATGCCTTTCGGAGCGGCGTAGTTCGTCTGGATATACAACTTCCCGTCGATGACATCAACAGGCGAATACTGGAAATTCATGTCACCGGCGAGCATGACGAACTTACCGTCAGCATCTTCCATGTCGCGAATCCATAACGTATGGCCTGCACCCTGTCCGCTTTCGTAAAGGAACATGTAACGTTCGTCATCAGTCAGTCCGACGCTGTGGAAATAACGCGGCTGGTCGGGATTTTCATAGAAAAGCTTGTCATTTTCTTGAGAATCACCGAGTTTATGATAATAAATCTTATGATTTTCATTGACATTCGAGAACTCCTTGCCTTCGACAGGTTTGTCGTAAGCGGCATAGAAGAAGCCGTCCTTGTACCACGACGCGCCGGTGAACTTGGCCCATTCGATATGGTCGTCAAGCAACTCGCGCGTCTCGACGTTCATCACATAAATCTCGACCCAGTCGGAGCCGCTTCTGTTGATTGTGTAGGCGAGATATTTGCCGTCGTTCGAGAGACTTGTGCTTCCGAGCGAGACGGTGCCGTCGTCTGAAAGTTTGTTCGGGTCGAGAAGCACCTCCGGCTCGCCGCCGTCGGCGTTCTGCACATACATGACGCTCTGGTTCTGGAGTCCGTCGTTCTTGCTGTAGAAATATTTTCCGAAACGTTTTGACGGCACGCCATAACGTTCATAGTCAGCGAGTTGAGTCATCCTGTTCTTTATCGTCTCACGATAAGGGATATGGCTCAAATATTCGTTTGTGAGCTGACGCTGGGCTTCTACCCAAGCGTTCGTTTCGGCTGACGTATCGTTTTCGAGCCAACGGTACGGGTCAGCGACTTTTGTTCCGAAATAGTCGTCAACGACGGTCTCATCACGGTCGGCGGACGGATATTCCTTTATCTGATAACGTTTTTCGCAAGATGACAACATTAAAATGCCTCCTATTATTAATAATGTCTTAGCTTTTTTCATTTTAAAATTTATTTGTCTGTAATAAAAAGTCTGATTATCTCACCAAAAATAAGAACCGGCGAAGTTCCGATGAAGCATGCGAGCCAGTCGTACCATTTAAGAGGTTCGACGCTGAACATCTCGCCGCCGAAATTCACGATGAGGAACTGTCCGACCAGGATTATTATGAGCGAGATGTGGAATCCGCCGAAGCTGGTAAACAAACCGCGGAAAGCCGTCGCTCCGGTATGGAACGCCTTGGCGTTGAACAGGTTCCAGAACTGGAGGAACACAAAGATGGTGAATGTCAACGTCAATTCGTATGTTGTAAGCCCCGACTGAAGGTCGAAATTCAGCACGCTTTGGATATATGTCTGCCATGAGAAATCCTCAAACAGGTAATCGACTTCCGCATGTTTGAAATACTGGATGAAGCCGAACATCACCAAGACGAACAGCAGGCCCACGGTGAAGATAGACCATATCATTGGTTTTGAGAGGATATGTGCGTTTCTTGAGCGCGGTTTCTCTTTCATCACGAACTGTGACGGCGGCAGAGACGCCAACGCCATCGCCGCGAAAGTATCCATGACGAGGTTGACCCACAGCATCTGCGTCACGGTGAGAACCATCTCCGTTCCGAGCAGTGCGCCGAACATTACGACGAGGCAGGCCGCCACGTTGATTGTCATCTGGAAGAGTATAAACCGTTGGATATTAAGGTATAACGAGCGTCCCCACATGACGGCACGCGCAATGCTCCTGAATGAGTTGTCGAGGATTGTGATGTCGGAAGCCTCCTTTGCGACCGTTGTTCCGTCGCCCATCGAGAGTCCGACCTGCGCCGCTTTCAAAGCCGGTGCGTCGTTGGTGCCGTCGCCGGTGACAGCGATGACCTCGCCGCTGGCCTGCTGCAGTCTGACAAGACGTTCCTTATCCATCGGGCGGGCGCGCGACATAATCTTTATCAACGGGATACGACGTTTCGCCTCTTCATCAGAAAGTGCCTCGAAGTCCTTTCCGGAGATATGGTTGAAGTCTTTCTGGTCGGTCTCTTTCCACAGTCCGAGCTGACGCCCTATTTCTATTGCGGTGCCAGGTGTGTCGCCGGTGACAATCTTCACATCAATGCCGGCATCCATGCAACTCGCCACAGCGTCGGCCACGTCGGGACGGATCGGGTCGGCGATGGCGACGACACCCATGAATATGAGGTTTTCGGCAACCAAATTGTCAGTCTTCGGGTCGAACGACTGCTCCTCCGGATTCGCCTCTTTGTAAGCAAATGCAAGGGTTCGCATCGCCTTGCCCTGATAGGCGTAAAGCTGCTCCTCAATTGCATGACGATATTGCTCTATCTCAACGCATCCAAATCCCGTCTCAATCTTGTTGCAATGCTGAAGAATGATTTCAGGTGCGCCTTTTACATAAAACATGAGCTTATTGAACACCGGCGAATCAACCACGGTGGCCATGAACTTGTATTTTGTCGAGAACGGAACCTGCTGCAAAAGTTTCGCGCCTTCCCTGTAAGTCATGAAATTGACATTATGTTCCTTAAGCCATAACAGCAACGCGCCTTCGGTAGGATTGCCGATAACCTTTGCCTTCTCGGAATCAGTCATGTCGAGGAACGCCGAAGTATTTACTGATATACCTTCTTTGAAAAGGTTGCTGACATAGTCGTCGCCAAGTGTCTTCTTCGGCAGTGCATACGACATTATGTCGTTGACACTCATCTGGTTCTGAGTAAGAGTTCCTGTCTTATCGGTACAAATGACTGTGGTTGCGCCCATTGTCTCGCAGGCGTGCATCTTACGCACAAGGTTGTTTGTCGAAAGCATCCGGCGCATACTCAACGCCAGACTCAACGTCACACTCATCGGCAGACCTTCCGGCACCGCCACGACGATAATAGTGACTGCAATCATGAGAGTGTTGAGGGCATATTTCGCAAAACTGATCCACTCTACTCCATCGTAAATCCGGTCGATTGTGATGAAATACATCAAAACTCTGGCGATGATGATGATAGCCGCTATCGCGTAACTCGTGTAAGTGATGACGACACCGAGCTTGTCGAGCTGATGATTGAGAGGTGTCTTGATGTTATTCTCGATTTGGGAGCCTTTGTAAACCTTGCCCCATTCGGTGGCGTCACCCACCCTTTCGACCTTCATAACTCCGTGGCCGTCAATGATTTTGCTTCCGCGCATCACCCAATTTGACGGATATGTCGCTTCCGGATTGAATTCTTTTTCATCCGTTGTCTTGCGGGCCATCGGTTCGCCTGTCAAATCTGATTCGTTGACCTGCATGGCGAACGATTCAAGCAGCTCACCGTCGGCCGGAATTTCATCTCCCGTCTCAATGATGACGATGTCGCCCACCACAATGTCACGGCGTTCAACCATAGTGACGTTGCCTCCACGGACGACCTTCACAGTTTCATCATCGTTGACTTGGTTCAGTATGTCAAATTTCTTGTTGGCACTGACTTCAAAGGCGAACCCAATACAGGTGGCCAACAATATAGCCACTAAAATACCGGCGGGCTCGAACAGGACGCTCAGCCCTTCCTGACCAGTAAAGTATTGATACAAAGCGACTCCGATTGACAACGCGAGCGCGATTAACAATATCCTGATTATCGGATCTTTGAATTTCCCGATAAACTGGCTGAAAAGCGACTCCTTTTCCGGCGGAGTCAGAACGTTAACGCCGTGCTTGGCACGACTTTCTTCAACTTGATGTTGATTTAATCCTTGATATTTCATATAAAATGTAATTATTCTATTACGACTTCTTTTACAACAGTTGTTATATATGCATCGTTTTTAAGTGTTGTATTACTTCCTTCTATAACGTTTATTTTCCCAAATTTTCCACGTGATGATATTGATATTGTGTCAATTACCATATCATCAGCTTTTAAATTATATTGTTCTGTTTTTTTGTTCACCGACGAAAAAGCCATTATTGTCAATTCGCTGTCAGCATGCAATGATGCCGACCTCACGGACTCATTCCTTGATTTCGACTTTACGCCCGGTACAATTTTCTGGTAGCCATATCCATCGTAACGATATGATTTGACACCCGTTAATTCTTTATTTTCAAAATCCTTGTTTTCAACAAAATTCCATTTAGCGTATAAAACATTGTCTATCAATACAATATCCCTTAATTCGCAAGCGACATCCGTACTGTAAATCATCCGAGTAATCCGTTGATTCTTCTCATCGAATTCACAGGAATGCTCACAAGTGATGCTTCTTCCTGAAACTTTTATCTCCGCATCTTCACTCCTGAAACCCGAAATGTCTTGCAGGAACAAATCAATATACGCATTCCACAAGCCATATTTCAAATCAGAAAACACATAACTATCACAATTGTTTCCGCCACAATTTCCGTAATATCGGAATTCATTTTTGATTTCCGAACACGAACCGTCAATGGTACTGTTTTTGCGGGTCATGCCATCTTTCATCTCCGACATCCAAGACAGATTCATCAAAACTGTATCACGTGACTCCGTTTCCCAAACCGTTCTTTCAGAATACAATGGATTCACGCCTTGACTGTCGAATGAGAAATACATTGACATATTGGTTTTCAATAAATTATCAGAACGAAGGTCATCGGAAACCGAGATTTCCACAATTGTCTCACCATATTTTGTCACACAATAGTTCAGCAGTTCATACTTGTAATTTGTCATTTCCGATGACATTTCAGACAGCCAGTGAGATTTTTGGTTTTCAGCTGCAATTGTATTATTTTCAATATGATAATACAATTCATACACCGCAGTCAAATATGTTTTTTCTGACAGCGAGTACATCGTGATGGCACGTGTCAACGCCTGATTATAACCAGTCACCGAATCAAGTTGAGGGTCAGAAATGCCAATGAATCCATGATGTTCAAAAAACCATACAGGCAAAAAACAATCAGATACGGGAGACTTCATCTCTCCCGCATCCGACCATTTTGATGCCACAAAAACCAATGGCATCAATATTGCGACAAAGGCAATTTTTCGCATTATTCTAATTTTCCCATTTCCTCATTGAAGACTTTCTTGAATTTTTCATATTCAAAGTCTGTTCTGAGTTTTTCATCGTTGTTGATTTTGTTCGCAATACCATCGAGAACTGACTGACCTGTAAGCTCGACGCAAGCGTAGCAGATTGTTGTACCATCTTTGCTGCCTGCCATCTGCTGTTCGCAAGTCACCGGGGTGCCGACGAGCAGTTGTTTTACAACTGTGCGTGAGAGGCCTTCAATGCGCTGTTTGAAATCAGCATCGTCACCTTGGATATATTCGTTTGAATAGTTGTCGATGACTCGCTGAACTGTTGCGCTGACCATAGTTGCAAGTTCCTCGCGGGCTGACTGTGCTGCCATTGATCTTGCCTGCTGAATCTGACGATCACCGGCGGCAACGTGCTGACCGAGATAACGGAAGACCTGAGCCGTCGCCTTGCATTCAGGGCATGGCATGTTTTTGACTGTGGATTTTGTTGATCCGCATGAAGTCACCACTAATGCTAACATAGCGGCAACGACCATTAAAGTAATTTTTCTCATTTTTTAAAGATTTAGAATTGTTAATAAATATTAAAAATAAATGTTTTTACTGACCATCACTCCTTTGAAATTAAATTGGACCTTAATGAAATTGCTTTCGTCATAGCAATATGAATCGTCAAAGCTCAACACAAAGAAGTTCTCATTTTTTCTGCAATCAAAACGCTCGGCGCAATTCGACGACAGTTTCGGCATCGATGACGAAGTGATTGTCCTTCCATCATAAACAAGTCGGAAAATGACCTTTTCCTTCACATTTTCAATGACTTCGACCGTCATGTTCTTGTATTTTGACTTGAGCATGTTTTTGATATTGCTGATCATGGAAATTCTCGAATCTTCTTTGCCAAGTTCGGCGGCAAGAATATCAAGGTTTCTTATCGCATCTTCAAGTTCATCAGTCGATGAGAATTTTTCGGCCACCGACTTGTAATTTTCAATCCTTTCGTTGACTAATTTCTCCTGCTGATTGTACTTTTCAATCAGCTCATCAAGTTCAAACCTTGAAAACGGATAAAGAAGATAGTAGTTATAATATTCCTCATTCGTCTTTTTATTGAAATAACGTTCATAATAGATGTCACCTCTCGACAGCATAACACCTTGAAATTCAGGAAGTCGCGACACTCTCAATTTGGCTTCCCTCCTAATCAGCTCCTCGTATTCAGACTCCGACATGCCTTTGTCCCGAATAAATTCCTGAACGGAGTGATCTATATTCACTGTGATATTTGCCGACACCGACTTGGCGATATCCGACAGAAGCTCCGTGTAAACTATTTCTTCTGCGTCTTTCAGGGAAGCGGCTTCGACGACCTGTTCCTTGAAAAAACCGCTTCTGTATTCTGTCACCCAACTCGGCTTGCCTTTAGGATAATTAGTCTCGACGAGTTTAAAACCTTTCTTCTGAGCATGAACCGAAACGGATGCCAACAGCACTAATGTTATTATTAACTTCTTCATTTTAAATTATTTACTCTCAAAAACCCAATCGGTGTTAGTCTCTTCCACCACTTCGACTTCGTCGGCATGTGAGGCAAAATAATTCGCCAAATTCTCTTTACCTTTGTCAAACAGTCTTTTGATTTTCTTATCGCGTGCCTGTAATGACTTCAAAGCCTTGGCAACGGCCTTTGATTCAGAGTCATCCATTGCTTTCTTCACTATAACCACTTGAGACAGAATGGTTTTTGTGTTATTATCTACGAAATAAAGCACAATCTCCACTTCCGCCACGAACTGCGACGGGATTGATGATGTGACGTTCTTTGAGACGACATTCACGACAGGAAGCACAACGAAACGACTGTCATTGTCAGTGCTTCCGAGTGCATTCAGTGAGACGGCTTCATACAACTTGTCTTGAAGCGACGACAGCAATGATTCACTAATCTCTTCATGTTCAGGCATTTGAACCTTCACTTTAAGATTGACAAACTCCACTTTATCTTGAGCTTTTGCACACAATGGCAGAACCACAGTCATCGCGAGGAGCAAAATTCTTAAGGTATTCAATATTTTCATATTAGAAATTTTAACGCTTTACAAAATTATCCAGACTTCGCTCGGGCCTCGCATATATACCGTACACGGGACACTGAAGTTGTCGGCCAGGAATTTTTGCAACATCGTCCCGAAGTCGTTTGTGTCCATTCTCTGAACGGCGTTACGTCTGCCCACTTTCGTTATCGGCATCATAACCTGATTGAATGTCAGCACGTTAGGTGACATCATTCGAGTCGGGTTATTGTCAACGGTATTATCCTGAAGCCAATAGAAAATGATGTCGCCGAGTTTTGTGTCCTCACCTTCAAAATCAAACGAAGTTTTGTTAAAGTCGTAGTCGGAAGAGTCCGTCCTCTTCACCTTCACCGTAATCTGGCGGCCGTTTCCCGACATATATGTGTAATGGTCAAGGAGTTTGTTGCAGAAGCCATCCATGTGGTTCAATACTGCTTCTTCGAGCAAGGTGTTGACAGTCGCCGATGCCGAAGGTTTTCCATCTCCATGTGCGTGAGCGAGTTCCTTTGCGTTGGAACTCTGGTCAACGACGCGCATGTCGAAGGTGACATATCGTTGTGAGCCTTTCTGCATGACTGAAAAATCAAGGTCAACGATGTAATCGACATGAGCTGTGCGTCTTATTCTGTCGGAAGGAGATTCAGCGATTTCACCATCGAGGTCATAGTCGCCTGCCATGAACGAGGTCTCATCGCCTTCCTGTTTCATGCTTTTGAGAAGATATTCAAGACTTTGAACTTCAAAGCCTTTTGATGAAAAAATATCATTAAGTGAGGCGATTACAAGCCGAAGGTCGCGGCTGTCTTCACGTGCGAAAATGTCGTAGTCAGGAGCAGTGCGTTTTGCGCCGGTCTCATCGGTCCATGACTGGACGAAATTCATGCTTGTGCAATACACATCCGACGGCACAACCATCAATATCGGTTTGATATATTTTCCGGCGGCAGTATTTTCTATTTTCTTGGCAAAGCCTTTATCCTGCATGTATTTCAAGAGGTCGTCGTAAAGCACCTGGACATCGAGCGACACCTTGTATAATTTACCTTCCTTCGCAGTCTGCGGCTGACCTGTCCTGTTTATGTAGCGCACATACTGACCGGCTGGAGTGTTTCTTGTGGGAAGTGCTAAAAATCCCTCGAAGAAACTCTGGTTTTCCTCAGCCACCTGATAGCCAACGATAGCAGGTGTCGCCTTCGTCTGTTCAGCCGCCGTTATCCCACGGAAAAGACAAGCGGCGACAGCATCACGTTTCGCCATCGCGATGGCGGTTTCCACATCCTTGGCCGTCGTCATGACAGTAAACACCTTCGTGCCATCCTGACCGACTCCGATATACTGGACTTCATATTGCTGGTCGAAGACAGATAACTTCTCATTATGCTTTTGAGCCATCGACAGATTGATTGAAAACACCGTCAAAAGCAAAAGCGCAAGGACTTTTATCGTTGATTTTTTCATATATTTCATTGATTTACAAAACAAAATCTGTAATTTCCTGATTCGGTTCGAGTTCGACAGGTTCCTTTCCGTATTGGAAGATCATCATTTTCTTGCCGCCTTTGAGGAAATATCTGTCACCGTTGACCCATATCGCCGTAGCCTCACGCAGCCCGACGACTTTCATTTCCTGACGGACAGCGAGATATTCGTTGATACGATCCTGACGTGTCTCGCCGCCATGCTTTATCATCTTGTCGATTTCCGGATGAGGGTCGAGATAATGAGGATTTATCTGGAAAGGTATGAGATTCAAGGTGTTAAAACTCGCCGGTTGCACGATAGGCATGTCGTTTGTGGTGCAGAGTGTAGGGCATGCCACGTTTGAGCCTGCGCTCCATCCGATATACGGTGTTCCGTTGTTGGCGCATTCCGCGATGGCATCCATCAAACCGTATTTATGCAATTCAGCAACGAGATGGAAAGTGTTTCCGCCACCGACAACGATGCAGTCGGCACTTTTCACGAGGGCAATCTTGTCTTCGACTTCATGGACAGAAACGAAATCGTTCACACCGAGCTTGTCGTGGAAAACCTTTTTCACCTTTGCGGTATAGGCATCATAACTTGCCGGATACGGATTCCCGCCAATGAAAACACCTGCAAATGGTACAAAAACCACCTTGCTTCCGTCACCGAGTTCGTTTTTCTCAAAAAATTGTTCAAGCTGGGTCATCGCCCACGCCAAGTATGTCTCTCCAAAGTTTGTGGAGTTGCTGATCAATAACAGATTCTTCATTTTCCAATAAATTAATTTGCGACAAAGATATAAATTTTTTCAATACTAAAGATTATTTTTCTATTTTTGAAAATAATTTAAAAAAAGAAAATATGAAACTTAAATCATTATTGGTCAGTATTTTAGCATTGTTGTCATTCAACATTGCGCAGGCACAAAAAACTTACAAGCTCAAATCCCCTGATAAAACCATCACGATGACAATCGAAGTCGGAGACGACATAACTTACACTGTCACGCACGGCAACACATTGATAACCAAAGATTCACAAATTTCAATGGAGTTGAACGACGGGAATATTTTGGGCAGGAAGGCGATTGTGAAAAAAACAAAAAGCAAAAAAGTCAACGAAATCATAGAAGCTCATTTTTATAAAAAAACGCAGGTAGAGAACAAATACAACGAACTGACTATCAATTTCAAAGGCAATTACAAGCTGACATTCAGAGCTTTTGACGACGGTGTCGCCTATCGTTTCTCAACAAGTTTCAAGAATCCGATTGTCGTGAAAAAGGAAAACGTAACATACAAGTTCGACAATGATTACACTGCATACGTTCCATACGTGAACGCCCGCAAAGGCGACGGCGATTTCACGACGCAGCAGTTTTTCACTTCTTTCGAGAGCCAATACACGGTTTCGTCCTTATCGGAAATGGACATTGAACGCATTGCTTTCACACCTTTATTAATTAATATGGACAACGGCAAGAAAGTCGTCATCGTTGAATCCGATCTTGAGGATTATCCGGGGACGTTTTTCCGCAAAGGCGAAGGCAACAGCCTGATTTCGGTTCAATCGACATTCCCGAAAGTTGAGGAGCAAGGCGGCCACAACATGTTGCAACTCGTTGTAAAAGAACGCGAAGAATACATCGCCAAGACGAAAGGCACCCGCGACTTCCCGTGGCGGGCGATGGTCATATCCGAAAATGACACCGAGCTGATGAACAGCGACATGGTCTATAAACTCGCCTCGCCTTCAAGAATCGATGACCTGACTTGGATCACGCCGGGCAAAGTCGCCTGGGACTGGTGGAACAACTGGAACATAAAAGGCGTTGACTTCGAGGCTGGCATCAACAACGACACCTATAAATATTACATCGACTTCGCCTCAAAATACGGCATCGAATACGTGATTCTTGACGAAGGCTGGGCGGTCAACAAGCAGGCCGACCTTTTCCAAGTCGTGCCGGAAATAAACCTCGAAGAACTTGTTGATTATGCAAACAAGAAAAATGTCGGCCTTGTCCTTTGGGTCGGTTACTACGCCGTTGACCGCGATATGGAGGATGTCTGCAAACATTACAGCAAGATGGGCATCAAGGGTTTCAAAGTTGATTTCATGGACAGAGACGACCAGAAAGTCGTTGATTTCTATTACAGGATGGCGGCGATGGCGGCGAAATACCATCTTTTCGTTGACTTCCACGGAGCCTACAAGCCGACAGGATTGAACCGCACCTACCCTAACGTTTTGAATTTCGAAGGCGTTTACGGCTTGGAGCAGTCGAAATGGGACGACGCCACAGAGCAGGTCACTTACGAAACCATGATTCCGTTCATCAGGATGGTCGCGGGTTATTTGGATTACACGCAAGGCGCGATGGACAACGCCAACAAATACAATTTCCGCGCCATCTACAGCAACCCAATGAGTCAAGGGACTCGTTGCCGTCAACTCGCTGAATATGTGATATTTGAGTCACCGTTCAACATGATGTGCGACAGTCCAACCAAGTATATGGACAACGCAGAATGCACACAATACATCGCCGAAGTCCCAACAGTGTGGGACGAGACCGTCGCCCTTGACGGGAGACTCGGAGAATACGCCGTCATCGCACGACGTTCAGGCGAGAAATGGTACATCGGAGCCATCACCAACTGGGATGAGAGGACAATCGAAATTGATTTATCGAAACTGAATCTCAAAGTAAATCAAGGCATTATGTTCAGAGACGGAGTCAATGCAAACAGATACGCAGAAGATTACGTAAAAGAAAACATTTCCGTCAAAGACAACAAAATCACTTTGCAGATGAAAAAAGGCGGCGGAGCCGTCGTGATATTATGAAAATTTCTGTTTAGGATAAAATCATAAATTTAAATAAAATCATGACAAGTAAATGAAATCATGATAAGAGACGGGGCATGCCCCGTCTCTACATTTTCACCCCTTTAAACAGATCCAAAGGATACGTCACTTCTTCAAGGAACAAAGCGTGAGCCGGCACGGAGGTTCCAGCCGAGCAACGGTTTTTATGTTCTATCACGGCACGGAAACCTTCAATATCCATCTTTCCCTTCCCGACTTCAAGAAGCGTCCCGACGACGGCGCGCACCATATTTCGCAGGAAACGGTCGGCCTTGATTCTGAAGACCAAGAGGTCGTTCTCCTCAAACCAGTGAGCCTCCATAATCTTACAATTATTAGTTTTCACTTGGGTATGAAGTTTTGAGAAACTCGTAAAATCTTCATAATCAAATAAAACACGTGCAGCTTCATTCATCTTTCCGACATCCAGACCGCCATAAACATAAAATGCGTCGTGAGTATGGAAAGGATTTTTCCTGCGGGTTACATAATAATGATAAGTTCGTGACGTGGCGTCAAAACGAGCATGGAAATAATTGTCAACCTGCCAGCAGTCGAATATCACTATTTCCTCCGGAAGAAACATATTCAGTTGATACACAAAGTTTTCGAGGTCGTTGATTGGTTCACTTTCGAAATGTGCATAAAAATTCCTCGCATTGACGCCGGCGTCGGTCCTGCCGCATCCGGTCACGCCTATCTGCTGTTTTAATTTAAGACTTATGCATTTTTCCAGTACCTCCTGAACAGAGGTCGCGCCCGGCTGTATTTGCCAGCCGTGAAAGGAATTTCCGTTATATGCAAGATGTAAAAAGTATCTGTTCATAAAAATTTTTTACAATTGCAAAGATAAAAAAATTTGCACAATCCAAAAACTTATTTTAATTTTGTGCGTTCATTTTATGAAAATAATCCTCAAAACCATAGAATTATGCCAATATATATGCTAAAAGATGAGGTTTATGATTTTCCGCCGATAAACCAAGCCACGCAAGACGGACTGTTAGCCATTGGTGGAGACCTTTCACCAGAAAGATTATTGCTCGCCTATTCCCAGGGCATATTCCCTTGGTACAATGCCGGCGAGCCTATATTGTGGTGGTCACTTGACCCGAGAATGGTCATGAAACCGACTGACATGAAAGTGACGAAATCCCTTTGGAAAACCATAGAATCCAAAAAGTTCTCCTGTTCGTTTGACGCCGATTTTGAGAGCGTAATCCGTTCATGCGCCACTGTACGCCGCAACAACAACGACGACAACAGCGAAGATGCCGACGAGCCAGCCACATGGATCAGCGAGGACATGATTCACGCTTATTGTGAGCTTCACGAGCTTGGATTTGCGCATTCAGTTGAAACATATATTGAAAACGATTTAGTCGGCGGGCTTTATGGCGTTTCCATCGGCAAGGTTTTCTGTGGAGAATCGATGTTCCATACGAAGACGGACGCGTCAAAAGTCGCGTTCTATTATCTTTGCGATTTCCTAAAAAGAAACGGTTTTGAACTCATTGACGCGCAGCAGGAGACCGGACACCTGAAACGGCTCGGAGCCGCCCCCATACCCCGCAGGGAGTTCATAAAAAAACTCAAAAACCTCGTAAAGGAAAACTCTCTCGTCGGCAACTGGGGCGACGGAAGCGCGGAATGGAAGAAGTTAGTGATTGAAAGATAACAGTTTAGAATTATTTATAACACTTCTTTTATCCTTACAAGTTTTTCGAGCAGAGGCTCTACGAGGTCAAGACGAAGCATGTTCGCGCCATCTGACTTCGCCGCCGCCGGATTCGGGTGCGTCTCCATGAAAATCCCGTCGGCACCGGCTGCAATCGCGGCCTTTGAAATCAAGCCGATGAGTTCCGGCTTCCCGCCAGTAACACCGCCGACCTGATTCGGCTGCTGAAGTGAGTGCGTGACATCCATTATCACAGGAACATTACATTTTTGCATCTCGTATATGTTGCGGTAATCGACCACAAGGTCTTGATAACCAAAGAAATTGCCTCTGTCAGTAAGCATTACCGAGTCATTTCCCGAACTGACCACTTTGTCAACCGCGAATTGCATTGAAGCACCTGAAAGGAACTGGCCTTTCTTTATATTTACCGTCTTGCCTGTTTTCGCCGCCGCTATGAGGAGATCAGTCTGACGGCAAAGGAATGCTGGAATCTGAAGAATATCAACAAATTCAGCCGCCATCGCTGCCTCTTCACACGCATGAATATCCGTAACCATCGGAATATCAAACTCTTTCGAAATATTTTTCAGCACATTCAACGCCTTCAGGTCGCCGATGCCTTGAAACGAATCTATACGAGAACGGTTGGCTTTTCTGTACGACCCCTTGAAAACAAGCGGGATGTCAAGACTTTTGGTTATTTTCACCAATTTCTCCGCAATTTTAAAAGGCGACTCCTCGTCTTCGATGACACACGGTCCCGCCAGCAGAAAGAACCGGTTTTTCTTCAAACCCTTAAGATATGGATAATTGTCAATATTCATCACGATTACTATTTTTCAAATATATCACATTGATTATAAATCATTTATTATATATAAGTTCAACATCATCAACATAAAGTTCGTCCTTGGAAGAACCTTCTCCAGCCAAACGGTTTGTGGAGAACAATATTAGAATATAACTTGGTTTGACGTTTTTATTTTTCATCACGAAAGGTACGCTGATGCGTTTCCAGACGTAGTTTTCAGATTCAGCCACACATGTCCTTTTTATGAAGCAAGGACCCGACATCGCGCACATCTGTTCCAGCGGACGGCTGGCTTTCGGCCCCGCGTAGATGAAATCGACATCGCCATGCACCACCGACACAAAGTTGGCTTCGCTTTTGGCATCCTTGGCGCGGAAACACACCCAGGCGGCAATAGAATCCGGCACTCTGTCAATAGGCGTGCAGAAGTCAGGATTGCTGCGCTGTGTATAATCATAATTGTCGTCAGTGTTATTCGGCCTCATGCTGTCGGCATTGATTCTGCCGTTTGTCAGATTTCCATTGGCCAAAACCCCGAAAACACTTCTCGGTTTGATCAAAACGCTGTATTTTCCATCCGAGCCGGGACGCGTTTTTGTTGATTTGAAGATTTGTTTGGTAAGACGACCCGCATGACGGCCAGTAGCACTTGTCACCGTATGCCAATATTCAGGCTCAATATTTGATTCATTCTCGTTAATCCAACACTCAAAGCCGCCATTCCTAATATTTTCATTTACAACATTTTGCGAATAAAGACAATTTAATGCCATAATCAAAACCGCAAAAAGAAAAATCTTTTTCATTTTTTTCAATTAAAAATTTCAAAACGTTTGCAAAAGTAATAAAAAAAAGTTTTGTTGATGTCATTTTTTAAAAATGTTATCCATTTTTATTTACCTTTGCAGATATTTTCAGATTATTTTAACATGGAAGACATTAAAGGTTATTTGGATTCATTGGTTGAGAAAAACAACACGAAGGCATTCATAAAAGACGACCCGGTGCAGTTTCCGCATAGATATTCAGACATCCAAGACATTGAGATTGTTTCTTTTTTAGTCGCAACGATAGCTTGGGGAAACAGGAAGATGATTCTCAACAACTCGAACAAGATGCTCGGCATGATGGGGAAATCGCCTTACGACTATGTCATGTCAGACGGCTGGAAAAACCTTGAGCCAGACAAATGCGTGCATCGCACCTTCTTCAACAGAGACCTGATATACTACTGCAACGGATTGAAGGCCATATATCAGAAACACAGTACTTTAGAAGACGTTTTCGACTGCAATCACGACACATGGAGGGGGATCCAGAATTTCAGGGATTTGATTGAAGCTGCCAATGGTGCGACGAGCAAGCACATTTCAAATCCTTGTTGCGATGAGCCGAAAAAAGGCTCGGCATGCAAACGCTTGCACATGGCATTAAGATGGCTCGTAAGAGACGACGGCATCGTTGACCTCGGTATCTGGAAACGCTTGAGTCCCAAAGACTTGATGATTCCACTTGATGTTCACGTAGCAAGAGTCTCACGCGACCTCGGCCTCATCGACAGAAAAAGCAACGACCGCCAGACGGTGGAATTGCTGACCGCAAAATTAAGGGATTTTGACGCAAACGACCCCGTGAAATACGACTTCGCATTGTTCGGAGCTGAACTGATGTAGTTTAAAGTCGAAAGTTCATAAAGTTATAAAGTTGAAAGTGGCTGACGCATCATATCGGTGAGTCGGCTTTTTTTGTTGATAACTGTCGGATTTCAAAAGTTATCAACAATTTGTTGATAAATTGTTTTATAATATCACCAAATCAACAGACGAGCCTTTTAGTTTATTCGTAAATTTGCATTCTTATTAATAAATAGATTTATTTATTTTAAATAGTTAGTAATCAATAAAATAATAATTCAAACAAAATGAAACGTAGATTTACTTTAATGATGGCAGCTTTGATGCTGTTGACATGCAGTGTCACCGTCTGGGGACAGGCCTCGGTCGGCACTACATTATGGTCAGAAACATGGACTGGCGGAGACGCTAACGAACAACCATCCGCTTATGGTTTTGAAGGGACCACCGTGTATGGCGGTGGCACTCTGACTTACGCAAATTCAAGTGGAAATACAAAATTGTATAACGAGGCGTTGGCTGGTGGTACCGCTCCCGAACTTCTTCTCTCGAAGAGTAATCAGACTTGGACAATCAGCGGCATTCCAACAGGAGGCGCCACGGAAATGAGCCTTACTTTCCTATCAAACAAGACGGCATTCGATGTAACGACCACGACAACGAATATAAGTGTTTCAGGAAGCCAGAAATCATGGACGATAACAAACACAGGCAATGTGACGTCTTTTGATCTTACACTTAAAAACACAAGCAGCTCCAATGCGAGAATCGATGATATAACTTTGATTGTCACCACAGCAGGCAGCGGCGGAAACAGCGTCGCCACACCGACATTCTCACCTTCCGCAGGCACATATTTTGAAGCACAGAGCGTAACGATTTCATGCGCAACTGACGGAGCCACAGTATATTACACTACAAACGGCAGCGACCCGACAACGAGCAGCGACATTTACAGCGCACCGATCGCAGTAAGCACAACGACCACAATCAAGGCATTCGCGGTGAAAGCCGGTATGGAAAACAGCAGCGTGGCTTCAGCGACCTACACATTCCCGAGCGTCATGACGATTGCCGCGGCACGCGCACTTGAAAACAACGAATACGCTCTCGTCGAAGGCATCGTCACATTGATTGACGGCAGAAACATTTACGCACAAGACGAGACCGCCGGCATCGACCTCTACCTCAACAGCAACACGGTTCCAACCACATTGGCACTCGGCGACAAAATCCGGGCATACGGAAAGAAAGCCGTCTTCAACGGGCTCATCGAACTCACAGGCATTGACGGCGGCGACGCCTCACAGTTCAACATCGTTTCAAACGGCAACGAACTTCCGCTGACGGTGAAGACGATAGCCGAAATCAACGCTGACGGACTTACATCACTTCAGTCAACACGCGTGAAAGTCGAGAACGCCACAATCGGCGCCATCAACACATCAGGAAACACAACACTGACACAGGGCGATAACACAATAAACATCTACAAAATCCCTGCACTCACTGGCATTTCCGAAGGCGACAACGTCAATGTCATCGCTGTGGTCGGTTGCTACAACGCAATACAGCTCAGGGTCGCTTTGGCGGCTGACGTTGAGAAAGTCGGAGAGACACAGACCGTCGCCACCCCGACTTTCACTCCCGAAGAAGGCACATACTCAGAATCACAGGCTGTGACAATAAACTGCGAAACTGACGGAGCCACAATACGTTACACTCTCGACGGCACCGACCCGACAGAAACAAGTGCAGAATACACTTCAGCGTTGACAATTTCAGAGACGGCAACCGTGAAAGCCATCGCTTACAAGAGCGGTTTGAATCCAAGCGACATCGCATCAGCGACTTACACGATTACACCTCCGGCGCAGGAGACAGCCTACACTCTCATCACAGGCTCGAACGGCCTCGTCGCCGGTGACAAATACATTATCATCGGAATAAAATCAGATTCATACCACGCATTGGGAAAACAGAACACCAACAACAGAGTATCGGTCGCCGTGACACCAGAAGGCAATGTCATCACGACAACGCCAGCCACGACAAGCGCAGATGAAACAGTTTATGAGCTGACACTCGGACAAGACAGCGTCGGCTACTGGACATTGTACGATGCGGCGAACGGCGGCTATCTCTATGCGGCTTCAAGCTCATCGAATTACCTGAAGAATCAAGCCACAAACGACGCCAACGGCGTTTGGACAATCGACATCGCATCAAACGGTGTAGCCACAATCAAGGCACAAGGTCCGAACACACGCAACTGGTTGAGACTCAACAATAATGGCACTCCATTCTCATGCTACGGCTCCGGTCAGCTCGATGTTTATCTTTACAAAGCCGGCGAAATTCCCCCTGCGACAATTGTTGCGACCCCGACATTCACACCGGGCGAAGGTTCCTATACCGAAGCACAAAATGTGACAATCTCATGCGAAACAGACGGAGCCACAATATATTACACCACAGACGGCACAGAGCCGACCACCGAAAGCACGGTTTACACCGAACCAATCGAGGTAAGCACGACAACCACCATCAAGGCATTCGCCGTGAAAGCGGGCATGGAAAACAGTGTCGTTGCCACAGCAACCTACACATTCCCAAGCATAATGGCAATCGCCGAGGCGCGCGCACTTGAAGACAACGAATACGCTCTCATCGAAGGCATCGTCACATTCATCGATGGCAGAAACGTTTACGTGCAGGACGAAACCGCCGGCATCGACCTCTACCTCAACAACAACACAGTTCCAGAAACATTGGCACTCGGCGATAAGGTCATGGCTTACGGAAAGAAGACCGTTTACAATGGACTCGTAGAACTCACCGGCATCGATGGCGGCGAAGAATCTCAGTTCAACATTGTTTCAAACGGCAACGAACTTCCGCTCGCCGTGAAGACGATAGCCGAAATCAACGCCGACTTCGCGGGCGGCAACATGCTTCAGTCAACACGCGTGAAGATCGCTGGCAGCAAGATTGGCGCAATAAACACGAGCGGCAACACTCCGATATATCAAGGTGAGAACACCATCAACCTTTACAAAATGCCTGTCGTTGAAGGACTTCTCGAAAACGACAGCGTCACCGTCATCGGAATAGTCGGCTGTTTCAACGCCCCGCAGATCCGCATCAACAGCGCGAACGAAGTCGAGTTCACGCATCCGGCGGGCCCGAGCATCGCGGCAAATCCAACGGAGTTGGCTGGTTTCAACTACACATTTGAAGAAGGCCCATCGGCAACGCAGTCATTTGAAGTCAGCGGAAGCAACCTGACCGCCAGCGCGACAATCACCGCTTCGGAGAATTTCGAGATTTCGACTACAGACGGCGCGAGCTTCAACGCACAAAGCACGATTACCATTAGCGAAAACAATTTCACCAACACAAGCATTTATGTAAGATTGAAGGCTGGTTTGGAGATTGGAGAATATAACGAAACATTGGTTTTCGCATCGGAAGGTGCTGAGACAGTGAATGTTACAGTAAGCGGAAACGTTGCAGAGCCGCAGCAGCCGAGCGAATACGTTCAGATTCCCGACCTTGCGCTCCTTGCCAACGGTGCGAAAGTCATCCTTGCAGCACGTTACAACGATGACATCAACGCCTATTTTGCGATGACGGCGACGACATCAGGGAAACCGGAAGGAGTCGAATTCACAAGATACGTGTCTGAAAATCCAGCTCCAGGTGATTATCCGACACTTCCGGCAAGCATCGCTGAAGATGAAGATCTCTATTATTGGACTGCCAGCATCAACGGCGGCAACTACACGTTCACCAACGCAAACGGCGATGTCCTCGGCTACACTTCAGGCACCAACTTCTCGACAGGCGGCGACAACACAGCCTGGTCGATAGAGTACAGCACATCAGACGCAGCAGCGATGGTCCCGTCATACAGCGCATTCGTCATAACCAACGTCAACAACAACGGCAGAGCAATCGCGCTCAACACGAGCCACAACTTCGGGCCATACGCCAAGTCGAACATGACAGGCAGCAACGCCGCGAACTACAATTTCTTCCTTGACATCTTCGCGACAGCGGGCGGCACTCCGATCTGCGCCACGCCGACAATCACTCCTGCATCTGGTACATACTACGAGACACAGTCGGTGACAATCTCATGCGCGACCGAAGGCGCGACAATTTATTACACCACGGACGGGAACGAACCTACATCAGAAAGCGCGGTTTACACCTCGCCTATCGAAGTCTCGGAAAACATGACAATCAAAGCCTTTGCATCGAAAGAAGGCTACGATGACAGTGAGGTTGCAACCGCAGAATACACCATCATCCTTGGCGCGACCACAATCTTCGCACAAGACTGGGAAGGCGAGATGAACGGCTGGACGTTCGTAACAGTCGAAGGATCAAAGCCTTGGACGGTGGCGTCAAACAGCGGCAACCACTACGCCTACGCCAACGGCTACAACGGCGGAGCCAACGAACAGTGGTGCATCTCCCCCGCCTTCAACCTTGACAACTACAGCGATGTCACACTTTCATTCAGAAACGCAAAGAACTACGACGGCCCCGACATGCAGCTCTTCATTTCAAATAATTACGACGGGAACAATCCGGCGGCGGCCACATGGAATGAGCTGACTTACGTAAAGTCAACAGGCTCATGGAATTGGGTTGAATCAGGCGCAATATCATTGGATGGCTACAGCGGCACAAGCTGCCACATCGGTTACAAATACACCTGCACGGAGTCGGAAGCAGCAGGATGGGAAGTCGATGACATCATGCTCATCGGATACACATCCAACCCGACGCTCACCGCAACGCCAACGGCATTGTCAGGGTTCGGCTATATGGAAGGCCACGGTCCGTCAGCCGAGCAGTCATTTGCAATCGACGGAGTCAACCTCACATCAAATGTCATAATTTCAATGGCTGGCACGAACTTCGAGATGTCAACGACATCAGGCGAAGCCTTCGCAGCACAACCGACAATCACGCTCACTCCAACGGCAGGTGCTGTAAATCAAACTGTTTACGTCAGAATGACAGAAGGCCTTGCCGCCAACACTTACGCAAGCGCAATCACAGTCACCTCACAACTTGACGACATCACGGTTTCACTCGAAGGAACAGTGACAGAGGAAGGCGACAGCTGGAACAGAATCTTCTCGGTCAACGACCTTGAAAACGGCGCGAAAGTCATTGTCGCGGCACGTTACAACAACGTTGAAAATGAGTACTTTGCGATGACCGCCACCACATCGGGCAAGCCTGAAGGCGTGTTGTTCACAAGTGTCACGGAAGGCGTTTTGGAGATTCTTCCAGATGAAATCGCACTTGACGAGAGCACTTATTCCTGGACAGTCAACATTGAAAACGGCAACCTGACATTCACAAATGCAGCCGGTGATGTCCTCGGCTACGGCGGCAGCGGCACTAACTTCCAGACAAACGGCGATAACACCAACTGGAACATCGACTACGTGCTTTCCGATCCGGAGTCAATGGTCCCGGAATATTGGGGATTCCTTATTAATAATGTCAACTATACAAGTAGAGCCTTCGCAATCAACAGCACGTATCACAGCTACGGCCCGTACTCGACACAGAACATGACAGGTGCGAACGCCTCCGGCTACAACTTCTGCGTTGACTTGTTCGTGCAAGGCGGCGAAGTCACACCAACCGTCATGACACCAACATTCAGCATGGCATCAGGAACATATTATGAGGAAATTGACGTTGAAATTTCAACCTCAACGGCAGGCGCGACCATACATTACACGACAGACGGCACAGAACCGACAGCGGCATCAGCAGTCTATACAAATGCTATCCATGTTGCAAATAATATGACAATCAAAGCCATAGCGATAAAGGAAGGCTACGACAACAGCAGCGTCGCGACGGCGGAATACGTCATCATGAGCGACATCGTCATCATTTTCAACCAGGACTGGGAGGACGGCATGAACGGCTGGACGTTCGAGACATTCGAAGGCAACAAACCATGGGTCATCGCATCATATAACAATAACCAATATGCGAACGCCAACGGCTACGGCGACGACGTTGACAACGAACAATGGTGCATCTCGCCGGTGTTCAACCTCAACGCACTTGCAGGTCAGAACCCGACGCTCACGTTCATGAACGCCATGAAGTTCGAAGGTCCGGATGTTGAACTTCTCTTCACCAACGACTATGACGGCCAGGACCCGACGGCGGCGACATGGCATCCGTTGACGTTCAACCACTCGTCAGGCAACTACGAATGGGTCTCCTCAGGCGAGATTTCACTCAGCCAGTTCAGCGGTTCAATATGTAACATCGCATTCAAATACACGAGCACGCCGGAAGCCGCGGCATCGTGGGAAATCGATGACATCATGCTCTACGCGACGCCAAACACCGACCCGTTTATCATCCCGTCAGCGTATGAAATGACCGGCTTCAACTACGAATACGAGCTCGGCCCGTCAGCGACACAGTCGTTCACATTGACAGCCGGAAACCTCGTTGGAAACGGAGTCGTGACAGTCACATCTTCAGAAAACTTTAAACTCACTCTCGACGAAGAGACCTGGTCAAACGAGATTTCATTGGAATACGCCGATGGCCAACTCGTCGGACAACCAGTTACGGTTTATGTCAGAATGAAGTGCAGCCTCGAAATCGGCACATACGAAGGAGCAATTGAAGTTTCAGGCGGTGGAGCGGAATGCAGAGTCACACTTTCCGGAATTGTTTCCGACCACGACGGCATCGCCGAGACAATCGAGGAGAACGTCTCAATTTACAACAGCGACGATGTGATCTTCATCAAGAACGACATGAATTCAAATCTCGATTTGACGATGTACAACATTGTCGGTCAGCCGGTTATGAACGAGACCGTCACGACAGGCGACAACAGAATCGAGCACAATCTCACAGCAGGAGCTTACATCATCAGGCTCACGGATGGCAGCAGCGTGATGAGCAGAAAGATTGTTTTGAGATAAGAGAGAAAATTTAAGAGAAGAAAGAGGAACTTCGTTGTTGAAGTTCCTCTTTCTTTATCATGATTCAGATGAAAATCTTGTTTTCCGCCGGTCTCGCAAAATTCCGTTCAACCTGAGCCTTGTGATACAGATAGCCGGCATCATCGAAATATTTTGCATTCGCCGGACATTTTTTGATGCAAGCGCCGCATTTAATGCAAACGCCACTTACGATTGAAAAATCTTCAGATGAAATCGAACCCATCGGACACACTTTGGCGCAAGTGCCACATTTTGTGCAATTTACGTTCGTTTTAGGTTTCACTTTCCTGATGTCTATCGGCGTTCCTTCATCGGTTTTAGGCTGATAGTAACCGGCATTTTCGTCACCGTCAACAAAAATCGGTTCGTGTTTGTATAAATTCAAATCGATTTTTGACACCTTATTATATATTGTTTCTGCGAAATCTTTCGCCAAAGCGAGGTCGTTTTCATCAGGACGGCCGGCGGCCAATGTGTATGAAAATGAATGTTCACAGACGAACGCGCCAGCTGCAATTGTCTTAAATCCATGATTTTCAAGGATGTTACGAAGCTCAATCAAGGCATTGTCGAAAGCTCGGTTTCCGAAAGTGACTACTGGAACGGCCAACGCGCCGTTGCCTTGAATCGAGTCAAGGTATTTGAGCAGAAGGTTCGGCACGCGTCCGGCGTAAGTGGGGACACCGAAGACGACGAGGTCGTTCGGGGCAATTTCCGGGAACGAATTTCGCGCCGACGGCAAGGTAAAATCAAATGTTTCAGAATGCACAGATTCTTCAATTTCCGTTTCGTTAAAACATTTAACCAATTGATTTGCAATGGCTGAAACAACTTTTTCGGTCGTCCCCGTGGCTGAAAAATATATTTTCCAAATGTTATTTATTTTCATGAGTCCGCAATATGTCTGCATACGACTTTGTTATCGCAATATATACGTTTCGAGTCTTCATTTATTAACTTTTGCCTGCAAAAATAAATAATTTCGAAAACATGATGATAATTATACAAAAATATTTTGCGAAATAACGACAATCGGCGGGAAATTCTCAAATTGGTGGCAAAACACAAAAATGGAACTGCTTTACGCATGGATGGCTTTACGGACTCATTCTGATTATCATTTACCTGCTGTATGCGCTGATGAAAAAAAGAATTGAAAAATTTTTCAAAAAAATGCATCTTTTTCAAAGATAATTATTACTTTTGCGACAAAAATAATAAGATGATAAAAGCAGTTTCAAATCCCCCAATGGGTAATGAGGACATAAAAGAGTTCAGAAGAATTGTGTGTGGTGATGCATCTTCAGAAGAAAGAGAGTCACAATCCGCTTTGCTAAAGAAAATAATTAGTGTTGGTGTGGAAGTAACAAAAAACAATGGCGGCAAAAATCCAATTCTCGAGAATTAGTTTTAAAATCTTGGATGAAGACAATTTTAAAAAGATGTCTTCATTTTCGTGTGGCAATAATGATTTGGATATTTTCTTCCAGAAGGAAGTTTTCATTTGCTCAAAATGTCACATGTTTTCAGCATATTGCGTGCTGTATGACAACGACATAGTTGCTGCATTTACACTTGCAAACGATTCATTAGTAATTGAATACGAGGACAAAACAGACGTAAAAGATTGCATGAAAGAAAACGCCCCTTTGGGCAAGGACTCTCTGTATGATGAATATTTTGAAACCATGAATGTTTTCCCCGCCATAAATATAGGTCATCTCGCCGTGAAATCGGACTTGCAATCACAAGGTATTGGAGAATACATTTTGAACTACGTAATATACACCTTTCTGAATTATTCAATTGCCGGTTGCTTATTCGTAACTGTAGATGCACTAAACAATTCAAGAACAAACATGTTTTATTGCAGAAACGGCTTTAATTTTCAAACTTCAAAAGATATTAAAGCAACAACAAGACGAATGTATTTCCCACTTAATATTTACAGGAAAATAATTGAATTTTCCGACTAATTCTTTCATCCAAGCCTGTTTTTTTATTACCTTTGCACAAAATTTAAATCATGATTCAGGCGAACGGAATATATAAGTCTTTCGGCAACGTTGACGTAATCAAAGGCATTGATTTACAAATCGATAACGGCGAAATCGTTACGATTGTAGGCGCATCTGGTGCAGGAAAATCAACGCTGTTGCAAATCATCGGAACGCTTGAAAAAGCCGACAAAGGCGATGTTCTTTTCAACGGACAGAACGTAAGCAAGATGAATCAGAAGAATCTCGCCGCATTCCGCAACAAAAACATCGGTTTCGTATTCCAGTTTCACCACCTGCTCCCTGAATTTACAGCTTTGGAAAACATCTGCATCCCAGCTTACATTGCCGGAGTTTCAAAAAAAGATGCCACTGAAAGAGCGATGCAACTTCTTGAATATCTTAAACTTACCGACAGAGCCGACCACAAGCCTTCAATGCTTTCAGGCGGTGAACAGCAACGAATCGCAGTAGCCCGCGCTTTGATTAACAAACCGTCGGTAATTCTTGCCGATGAACCGTCGGGCAATCTCGACTCCCAAAATGCAAAGGAACTCCATGAACTTTTCTTTAAATTAAGAGAAAAAACAGGACAGACTTTCGTCATCGTGACACACAACAACGAACTCGCACAAATGGCCGACAGAATGCTGACAATAAAAGATGGTAAAATTGAAAGTAATAAATGACAACAAATAACACTAATTTAATAAATTTGAACATGAATAAATTAATCAAAGCAACATTCGTAATTCTATTTGCAATTATCTGTTTCACAAGCAATTACGCTTCAGCACAAGTGCAAGAGCCAACTTATCAGTCGCTCATTTCAAGTGGAGATAAAGAATTTGCGAACAAGGAATACCTCAAGGCGAAGACATGCTATCAAGAAGCGTTACGCATGAAGCCTAATGATGCAACGGCGAAAAATAAATTAGACAAAACATTGAATATCATTCGTGAAGAAAGCAAAAAAGAAGAAGAGTTTTTTGAACATCTCGACCTGGCAGACGCTTACTACAACAACGGTGAGCTGCAAAACGCACTTGCTGAATATGATAACGCATTGAAAGTCATGCCAAATGACAAATATTCCTTAAGCAAAAAAAATGAAATAACCGAGCTTTTCCAAAGAGAAAAAGAGAAACTTGATTCATTCAACAATATGGTTGCGATAGGCGACAACCTTCTTGCTGATGAAAAATTTGCGGAAGCCGTCATGCAATATGAATCAGCATTGGAACTCTTTCCTGACGACAATTCGGTTCAGAAAAAGTTAACTGAAGCACAAGGAAAAAATGAAGCATTCAACGTAAAAATGTCTGAATTTGAACGATTTAAGAAGGAAGGCCACGATTTTGAACTTCGCAAAAAATATGTAGAAGCCCTTGATTCATACCAAAAAGCATTGCAGATTTTCCCACAGGACACCGAAGTCCCTGCAATTATTACATCAATTCAAGCGAAAAAAGATGTTGCAGACCGCTACGATGCAAAAATCAGAGAGGCGGATGCTTTGTATGAGAGCCAGTCGTATCAGGAAGCGAGATCAACATATCAAGCGGCTTTGACAGATATTCCGAACGACTCATACGCACAAGAAATGATTACGAGAATTGACGAAATCATCAACCGCGAGGAGCTTGAAAGGATTCAAAAAGAAAAAGAGAAACTTGACAACGACTTTGCAGAGTTAATTAACAAAGGTGAAAATGCAGAAAGTTCTCAAGATTATGAACTTGCGATTTCATTTTATGTCCAGGCACTTGAGCTGAAACCAAACAGTCTGGAGGCGACTTCAAAGAAAGAAAACGCCGAAAACCAGATTCTCCGCCTTCAGCAGTTGGCAGAAGAACGTGAACGTCAGGCTGCAATTGAAGCTGAAAATCAACGTTTAGCCAATATTCAAAATCTAATAAATGTTGGTAATCAACAAATTACAGATAATAAATATGCCGAAGCCGAGTTGACTTTCAACGAAGTTTTAAAAATTGACTCCAATAATGCGACGGCCATTGCGCAACTTGAAGCCATTGCAAGGATTTATGAAGACCAACGTCAGAAAGAAGAAAATTATCAGTTTGCGATGTCAGAAGGCGCTGCCGCATTGACCAATCAAGATTACAAAGAGGCCTTGAAACAATTCAACATTGCATTGGCAAACAAACCCAATGACGAAGCTGCGACACAACAAATTGCATCCGCACAACAAATGGAAAAACTGCATTTGGAATCACTGCAAAACGAATATAACATATTGATTACCAAAGCTGATGCTCAATTTAACACAAAGAATTACGACAAGGCCACTGAATTCTACACGCAGGCTATGAGCTTAAATTTGGGGAATACGTATCCATCTGACAAAATCAAGGAAATCGGTGAGCTTCTCGCCGCCAACAAAATCGCTGATTTGGTCTCTGAATCTTTGACTATCAATTCAAATCAAACAAAACGCTTTAGTTTCCATCCTATTGACGTTACAGCACGACGCAGTAACTATCTGTATATCAAGGCAAAAAACCTTGACACGAAACAATACACGATGTACGTATCGTATGGTTCAAGCAACGGCAAAAACGGCGGTTTCGTTGTTAATGTTCCTGCAAACCAGGATGTTAATGACTTCATAATCAGAGTCGGATCACAATATAAATGGTTCAGTGAAGACAACACATGGATTGAGATATCACCAGAAAACGGTGATGTCGAAATAATTTCAATGGAAATAAGTAAAAGCAACTAATTTTTGAAAAAATCATCGTAAAATGGAAAAAACAGATTCTTGTTATCAATTGTATATCAACATTCTGAAAGAAGAATTGGTCCCGGCGATGGGTTGTACGGAGCCGATATGTCTTGCGTACGCAGCGGCGAAGGCGCGTGAAGTTTTGGGCATGATACCAGAACGCGTTGAAGTGCTCGCAAGCGGCAATATCATCAAAAACGTCAAAAGCGTAATCGTTCCTAACACCAATGGAATGAAGGGGATACAAGCGGCGGCAGCAGTCGGAATCGTTGCCGGCGACGCAAGCAAAGCCCTTGAAGTCATCGCCAACGTGACACCTGAACAGAAAAAAGAAACCGAGAAGTTCCTCAAAGAAACTCCTATAAAAGTCAAACATGTTGACACAACGGAGCAACTTGACGTGACAATCGTCGTTTTCAAAGGAGAACATCATGCGGAAGTCAGAATCTCAGGATTCCATACGAACATCGTATGCATCCGCAAAGATAACGAGACCTTGTTCCAATGCGAAGCAATCAGCAAGCCAAGCAAGAAACTCACCGACCGCAGCTGCCTCAGCATCGCAAAAATCGTTGATTTCGCAGACAGCGTTGAAATTGCTGATATTCAAGCTATTATAAGTCGCCAAATCGAATACAACAAAGCCATTTCAGACGAAGGTCTCAAAAACAACTGGGGAGCCAATGTCGGGAAGACGCTTTTGAAATACTACGGGAGCGATGTCAAAATCCGTGCCAAAGCTCGTGCCGCAGCAGGTTCTGACGCACGCATGAACGGTTGCGAGCTTCCTGTCATCATCAATTCAGGCAGTGGCAATCAAGGGCTTACAGTCTCAATGCCGGTTCTCACTTACGCTGAAGAATATAAAGTCAGCGACGAGAGACTTTACCGCGCTCTTGTCGTTTCAAACCTCACCGCCATTCATCAGAAAACGCGCATCGGCCGACTCTCGGCATATTGCGGAGCCGTCAGTGCCGGTTGCGCATCAGCATGCGGAATCGCATATCTTCTCGGCGAACCGCTTGAAGTCATCGAGAAAACATTGAGTAACGCTGTGGCGACAGTTTCAGGTTTGGTATGTGACGGTGCGAAGTCATCATGCGCTTCAAAAATCGCGGCATCCGTCGAAGCCGGACTTCTCGGCTATCACATGGCAAAAGACGGCAACAATCTTGAAGCCGGTGACGGCATTGTCGGGGCTGACATTGAAGACACAATCAGAAATGTCGGATTACTCGGCAGCATCGGCATGAGAGAAACTGATGCCGAAATCATCGATATTATGACAAAGTAACTGATTATCAGTCGTTTCTTTGGACTTCGATGACACCACGAACTTCACGCAGACGGCGCAGCAATTGTTCCAAATAGCCGGTGTTTGATATTTGAACTACGAAATGGCCTTCATAGAGGCCATTTTTTGTACCCATTTTTGCATCAACGATATTGATTTCCATCTGCTTCATCACCTCCGTGATATCGCTGAGTATTCCGAAATTGTCCTTGGCCGTGATTTTAAACGAAGCCCTTGAAACAGCGGAATCGTTCTGCCATTTCACGTCAACAACACGATATGGATAGCGTTTCCTTATCGCAATGAAATTATGACAGTTTGTCCTGTGGATTGAAATTACGCCGCCGACATTTATGAAACCCACCACATCGTCACCTTGAATCGGGTTGCAACATTTCGCCATCTTAAAAGCCATACCGCTGATATTTGTGCCAATTGTCATCACATCATCATCAAAGCCAACGGGTTTCTCTTTCTTCGGGTCATCTTCCACCCTATCCTGATGATTTTCTTTTTCTTCGTAGAAAGACAAGATGAAAGCCTTCATTTCGGCAAGATCGATACGGTCTGTCGCGATTTTATGATAGAACTCAATGCCGGAACCGCAGTCGTATTTTTTCAGCAAATCACTGAAAATCTTATCGTTAAATTCAATTTTCCAGTTTTTGAGTTTCCTGTGAAAGATTGAGCTTCCGAGTTCGGCTTCTTTCATCTCCTGATCTTTCAGGTAACGTTTTATACGGCCTTTTGATTTTTCAGTATTGACGTAATTAAGCCAGTCGGCCTTCGGCACTTGCTTCTTACTTGTCTGAATTTCAACGCGATCGCCGTTATTCAGTACATATCTGATTGGTTGCATCTTGCCGTTGACACGAGCTCCGATGCAATGGCAGCCGACTTGAGTATGCACTTCAAATGCAAAATCCAAAATCGTAGAGCCGACCGGAAGCTGTTTCACATCACCTTGCGGAGTGATAATGAATATCTTATCCGCCTTGCCTTTTTTCGCCAGACTGCTGTCAAAAGCGTTGTTGTCTTTTTCCTGTTCCGGCATTTCAATTATTTCACGGATCTGATTCAGCCACTCATCGGCAGTTTGATGCTTGTCATTACCTGCTTTATAAAGCCAATGCGATGCCGTCCCGCGTTCAGCGTTATCGTCCATCCTAAGTGTACGTATCTGAACCTCAACGTTATACGTTCCATCTTCAACAGTAGCGTGAAGTGACTCATAACCAGACGCCTTCGGAACAGTTATCCAGTCTCTCATACGTTTTTCATTCGGCTTATAGAGACTTGTCACCATGGCATAGACTTTCCAGCAGTCACTTCTCTCGTCAAATATTGATTTCCTTGGATTATTGATTATGATACGCACAGCAAAGAGATCATAGACTTTCTCGAAAGGAACATCTTGAGCTTTCATTTTCGCAAAGATGGAAGGCACTGATTTCGTACGCCATTTTATTGTAGTATCATATCCACTCTCTGCAAGCCCCTGGCGGATAGGCTTCAGAAACGCCTCCATCTTCTTCACTTGCATGTCTCTGGAAAGGATGATTTTCTCTTTTATTTCATAAAATTCACGAGGATTCTCATAAATCATCAGTGCTTCCTCAAATTCCTGCTTGATTTTATACAAGCCAAGACGATGCACTATCGGAATAATGATGTATTTCACCTCATCAAAAAACTTGGCTAATCTCTTTTTTTCTATAAATTCCTGTGAATCATTGGGGGCAGATTCAATCACCCCGCATTCTATGTCAGATTTGTTTCTGCAACTGTCAAGACAATGAGCCAGAATCAGCATCACGACACGTATGTCGTCAATAATTGAAAGAAACAATTTCCTAAAAGTGTCTGACTGCGTTGCGATATGAGTCAAGTCAAGACCCATTACTTTTTCCAAATCATTGAGAATCAATGCAACTCTATCACCAAACAATGTTTTTATCTCATCGAAAGTGACATCGGTATATCTTGTTATGTTATGCAGAAGTGCGCTGACCACTGTCTTGCTTCTCATGCCGAGTTCCGAATACGCAATCTGGGCGACATTCAGTGCATGAAGCACGACGGGGCGACCCGAATCCATTACAGATTCGCCAAATTTTTCACAACATAAATCGTATGCTTTCCTGACATATTCAATTTCATCAGGAGTCATTGTCTCACAAATCGATTGAATAAGAGCATCGTATGCCTTTTTTATGTCGGTTTTATCTTGATCAGAAAATTGTTTTGTATTCATTGAATTTTAACTGTAAGATGATGGTTCAACAAGCTTTCATAATATGGTTTCAATTCCTCAAACGAACCAGATTTCACAGCGCAACGTCCTTTGTAATGAGTAATCCAAGCGCAAGTCTCCGCCTGCTCCCACGTGTGATTGCAAACTTTGACAAGCGTATCTATCACATAATCAAAGGAATTAACGTCATCATTAATCAAAATCAGACTTTTTTCCTCATCTAAAAGTTCGTCTGTTGAACCACTATATTGCTGCTTTTCCTTTTCCATTTTAAAAAAATATATTGCAAAGGTACAATTTTATTATTAAATGAACTATCTTTGCAACGATTTTTTTAGATAATTGCAAATTATTAATAGTAAACGCAACTTGGAATAATTTAGTTCATAATGAATAAAAAGTTCCTGAAAAATATCATCTTTCTTCTCTTTATCAATCTTTTGATAAAGCCGTTTTGGATTCTCGGCATCGATGCCGCCGTCCAAAACACGGTTGGTGACACTTCATACGGGCTTTACCTTGCGATTTCGCAATTTTCATACCTTTTTTATATATTATTAGACCTCGGCCTGACAAATTTCAACAGCAGGAACATCGCACAACATAACCAATTGCTATCCAAGCACTTCGTAGGAATTTCACAAGCGAAAATTTTTCTCACAGCAATATATTTCATAGTAATTTTCATTGTCGGCTGGATTATCGGCTATCGGGGCGAGCAGATGAAAATCCTTGCGATTGTCGGTTTCAACCAAGTGCTGCTTTCATTTATATTGTATGTTCGTTCTAACATTTCAGCTCTGCTTCTGTTCAAGACCGACAGCATCTTATCAGTACTCGACCGAATACTTATGATATTGATTTGCAGTTTCTTACTGTGGTCCGGACTATTTCCGAGAGAGAATTTCAACATATATTGGTACATTTATTCGCAGACATTTTCTTACATTGCAACGCTTGTTATCGCCATTTTCATTGTGCTGAAACATACAGGAAAACTGACAATCAGAATCAACATTCCATTTGTGATAATGATTATTAAAAAAAGTCTGCCATACGCGCTTTTGGTTTTACTTATGAGTTTTTACAACAGGTTGGAGCCGGTTCTGATTGAAAGGATATTGCCAGAAGACATCGCCGCCACGCAAACAGGACTTTACGCACGTGCCTGGCGACTTTTTGATGCAGGAAACAACATTTCTTACCTTTTTTCCGTGATTCTGCTGCCACTTTTCGCCGCTGTAATAAAAGAGAAAGGAGATCTACAAGGACTTGTAAAACAATCATTTAGCATAATATTATCGATGACATGTATCATTGCCGTGCTTTGCATATTCTTCAGCAAGGAATTTATGGAACTGCTTTATCCACAACAAGACGGGGAACTTTTATCAGCATTTGAGGCAAGAATTTCAGAATCATCAAAAATCTTGATTGTTTTAATGGGCAGTTTTGTCTCAATATCAGTCACTTATATTTTCGGCACATTACTGACCGCAAACGGGAATTTGAAATATCTCAATATCGTCGCCGCTGGCGGAGTTGTGTTGAATCTCACCCTGAATTTCATTTTCATTCCTCGTTTTCAAGCATTTGGAGCAGCATTTACAAGTTTATGCGTTCAATTCACAACCTGTATGATTCAGTTTTTCATAGCAAAAAAAATATTTGATATACAATTGGGGGCTTCATTCTGGTTAAAGTTGGTAATATTTATCGTTGCAATTTCATTAACGACATATTTTGTATCATTGCAATGTCAAAACTGGCTGGCAGCATTTGGAATCTCAGCTCTGCTTTGTATTGTTATTGCATTCATTACCAAGATGTTAAGTTACAAAGAAATCAAAGAACTCGTAATTTCAACGGTTAACAGGATGAAAAAATAATTTCCGCAAAATATTCATTCGGGCGTAACGTTATTTTTAGTATCTTTGGCAGAATTTTATATTCTGGTAATTATGACGTTTTGCAAGTCATAGATGTTTGCTAACAAATTGTAAATCAGTTATATAAAATAACATAGAAAGAAAAATTGAATTTATATTTTTTATAATTTTTAAAAATGGATAAATATTTTGACAACACATCAATGTTTCAGGTAGTCAGCAAATGGAAATGGCACATCATCATAATATCAGTTGCGGCTGCAATTTTAGGAGTCGTCTTTTCCGGTCCCGCATTCATCACGCCGCTTTACAAATCCGAAGCCGTACTATATCCAAGCATTAATGATCCTTATTCCGATGAGACATTCACGGAGCAGATGCTTCAGGTTATGCAGTCGAAGGAAATAATGGACAGCGTTGTCAAAGATTTCAACCTGATGGACCATTACGAAATCAGTACTGGATACAAATATTGGAAGACAGCCCTTATCAGTGAATATCTTGACAATGTCAGTGTTTCGAGGACTCCATACGACGCCGTTGTTGTAAAAGTTCTCGACAAGGATCCGGAAATAGCATGTGCTATGGTAAATGACATCATCAGATTGTTTGACATGAAGTTGCAGAAACTTCAGAGAAGCAAAAGTCTTCAGTCTGTCAAGATGTACGAATATTCTCTCAAACATCAGGAAAAGTTCATAGATTCATTGAGGGACAGATTGAGTTACATTGCATCAGAATACGGTGTTATAAGCGTACCAGAACAATCGAGGGAAGTCGCCAAATCGATTATAAACGGCGGAAATTCAAAAGCAAACGAATTGAAGAAGAATCTTGAAATATACGGGCCAGAGGTAATAGCTTTAACAGAACGCATAGCCTCTGAAAGCGAAGTATATAGCTACACAAAATACGAATACGAAGAATTTGTTCGTCATTATAACACAGAATTGTCATTCACGAATGTTGTTTCAGAACCTTACGTTTCGGATAAAAAAGCTTATCCGATTCGCTGGATAGCAGTGGTTCTTTGCGGACTTGCTGCTTGTTTGCTGTCAGCACTCGTAGTTTATGCAATGGAACGTAAAAGTTTGCAAGCAAAATAATGTCATCCAAGCCAGTCAAAACCGCGGCACTCTATATTATTGCGGCATTGTTCATCGCAATAAGCCTGTATTTCGTTGTAAGAAAAGACAGCTACATCATTTTTGCGATGCCGTTGGTGTTGTGTGTCATGATGCTTTTTGTCTTTTCATTTGAGAAAGTATTGCTGCTCATAGCTTTAGCGACGCCATTATCAATAAATGTCGGTCTTGCGCCCGGAATGACGCTTTCGATGCCGTCGGAATTGCTTCTTTCCTGCTCGTTAGTTCTTTTCATCGCAAAATTGATTTATGAAAGAAAATACGACATAAAACTTGCCAGACATCCGCTGTCAGTAGTGATTTACATAATGTTTATATGGATGATCTTCACGACAGTGACGAGCGAATTGCCGGTTGTATCGATAAAATACACATTATCGAGGTTGTGGTTTGTCGTACCATCATATTTCATGTGTGCGATTTTGTTTAAAAGCCCTAAAAACATCAACAGATTTGTGTGGTTATACACAGCAGGTTTGGTTATAGTGGTTTCATACACAATATTCAACCATGCGAGAAACGGATTCAGTGGAGATGCAGCGCATTGGGTAATGACCCCATTTTACAACGACCACACCGCATACGGAGCCGCTCTTGCAATTTACATAATACTCACTGCGGCATATCTGTTTGTTCCGAACATTAAAAAATCAACAAAAATCATCGTTTTTGCAGTTTTCGGGCTGTTGGTGGGAGCAATCGTACTTTCTTTCTGCCGTGCTTCATGGATAAGCCTCATCGCCTCGGCAATGGTTTTGGTCTGTGTTCTCCTGAAGATAAAATTCAAATATCTCGCTACAGTTGGAATAATTTTAGTCGGTCTGTTCTTTACTTTCCAGCAACAGATTTTCGATGTTTTGGAACGTAATGACCAGGATGCGTCAGGGAATCTTGTTGAAAACATCCAATCAATCACAAACATTTCCACCGATGCATCAAATCTTGAACGTATAAATCGTTGGAATTCAGCGATTAGACTATTTAAAGAACGTCCGGTATTCGGATGGGGGCCAGGGACTTACCAATTTGTCTATGCACCTTTCCAAGAGTCAAGAAACAAAACCATCATCAGCACCAACTCCGGTGACGGAGGCAACGCCCACAGCGAATACATCGGCGCATTGGCTGATATGGGATTAGTCGGTTCGTTAATTGTTGTAAGTCTTGTCATAACAATGGTTTACACAGGTTTGACAACATATAAAAGAGCTAAAAACAAAGAGTCAAAAGTAATCGTGCTTGCAGCCACGTTGGCATTGATTGGTTATTTTGTCCATGGAATTTTAAACAACTTCCTTGATACCGACAAGCTTGCCGTGCCGGTTTGGAGCTGCATGGCGATAATAGCGTCAATTGACACGTACCACGCTGACAAAGAAAATTATTACGAGACTATTGAAGATTAGTTATTCTTCTGTAAATCAACGAAATCAATATCAAAAATCACTGTAGAATTTGCGGGGAGATCTTTGTCAATTGCAATATCTCCGAATCCGATTGGAGACGGCACGATAATCGTGGCTTTTCCGCCGACCTTCATATAACTTATCGCCTCTTCTATTCCAGGAACCATCTCTCCTTTTCCAAATGAAAATTGCATTGGCTCACCTTCAAAACTCGACTCAATCAATTTATCTTCAATGTTATAAAGATTATAATGTATTGAAACGATGTCGCCAGTATCCGCGACAGCACCAGTTCCTTCGAGTATTTCAAGATAATACAACCCTGATGCGGTAGGATTTACACGGACATTATGTTCTTTTATAAAAGCTTCGATTTTGGCTGGTTCATCATCAAGACGTTTTTGCGCTTCTTCTTTTTCAATTTCTGCAAGACGTTTCTGTTCGTCTTCGTATTGCTTAAGTGTCATAATATCAAGCATTTTCACATCCAAGCGCAATGATGTGTAAGGGGCAATGCTGTTTTCAAGACCAACGCTGTCAAAAGCCAACGCTGAAGGAATGACGAAACTTCCGTTGCCGCCAACAGACACAAGTCTCAATGCTTCATCGAAGCCGGCACCGAGAGCCTGATCGCCACAAGAAACGGCAATAGGTTCATTTTCAAAGAAATAAAGTAAAGTATCGTTATCCAATGTCATCAAACTGAAATAAATTTTCAAAATATCACCTTCAACGGCTTTTTTGCCGTTTTTAGAATTTACATCTAAAATTATCAGTCCGCTGTCTGTTATCTTATTGTTTTTATCAGCATAATATGGTGCGAGCGACGCTTGATCTTTGGTTTTCATGTCAAGGAGTTCACTCCGACGCTCCTTTTCCAACTGTTCAGCAGGAATCACATCCACGAGATGAATATCGGCATACACCGGCATCCCTGGTGTTAAATAGTCCGGAACGCTTTTCATTCCGTAAGTTTTAATGCAAAGAGAATCAATGACAAAGGCTACTGTAGCAGAATCATCAACGTGCATATTCAATAAAGCTGCCATAATATCCCCAGCGAAAGAAGGTTCAGAGACCTCATAGCGCATAGGCTGACCGTACTCTTCCACCGTTGAAAATCCAAGAGAATCGCCATAATATTGATTTACCTCAATTAAGACAACATCACCAATTTTCGGCATTTTCCCTTGATTGTCAACACGATGAAATTTAATACAGGTACCGTCTTCAAGTTTGTCGAATCCTTTGAAAGCATTATTACCGCAAGATGACAATATCACGAAGAATACACCTATGAATATGTATGGCAGCTTTATTTTCATTTCAAATTATTCAAAATCAACTAATTCCACTTCAAAAACCAAGTTCGAGTACGGAGGGATAAGTGCGCCTGCACCTCTGTCGCCGTAAGCGAGGAACCAAGGAATATAAAGGATTCCTTTTTCACCTTTTGACATCAAGGCAATACCTTCGTCCCAGCCTGGAATGACATAACCGACTCCGAGTGGGAACTCAATCGGTTCGCCTCTTTCTACTGATGAATCGAAAACTGTTCCGTCAAGAAGTCTTCCTGTGTAGTGAACCTTCACTGTGTTTTCCTTTACCGGCATCTCACCATTGCCATCCTGTGTCATGACATAGATAAGACCTGACTCTGTTGGTTCGGCTACAACACCGTTGGTTTCCAAATAGTTACTAAATTCTTCAGCTGACTTTGCAGTCTCTTCAGGATTTTTGTTTTTCATTTTCTCAATCATTCTCTTGGCATAATCACTCTCAAGGAAGATGTCAGAAACTTTAACGTTGAACTTCATTACATCCGTGCTCTTGAACTGTTCCGGAAGTTCTTTTGCGCCGAAAACATACTTGAATGTTGAGTCAATGTTTACGATGAATGAGGCAGAATCGCCAACATGCATCATTGCAATGCCTTCCATAAAGTCGCTGTTGAATGTCGGTTCAGCAAGTTTAAGGATATTCATTGAAGCAGGAATGATTGACATTGTGTCATTTACGTCACAAGACAATGTCACTTCGACCAATTCACCAACCTGAGGCAAATTACCTTCGTTTTGCACAAAGAATTGATAATAAAGTCCGTTTTCTGTTGTTTTGTAACCTGAATAAGGGCTTTTGCCGCAGCTGGTCACGATTGCAAGCATCAATAAAGATGCCACTGTTAATAAAGATACTTTTTTCATGATAGATTATTTATTAAAAATCAATTAGTTACAAATTTTTATTTTATAAATCAACGCCGCTCTCGGTGGCACTTTGTCTCCATCTCCAAGCAAACCAAACGCTAAATGCGACGGCATGATGACATCTGCGACATCGCCTTTATGAAGATGCAAGACAGCCTCTTCCAAGCCGCTTTCAACGCCGCCTTTTCCAACAAGAAAAGTCTTCTTCCCATTTTCTTTTGATGAATACAGCAAATCACCTGTCAGCAATCGCACCTCATACTCCATGGAAATGACATCGCCACGTTTAATAAGTTCTGTACCGCATTGTTTTACAATACGATAACGCAGCCCGCTACCAGTTTCAACCACATTCATCTGATGCCGTTCAATATAATCGTTGATTGCTTCATTTTCTTGAATTACAATGTATCTGTTTGCCTTTTCCATGCTTTCCCTGCATTCTTTCGCATCGTCCAATTGAGAAGATTGTTGCGTCTGGCAATTATTTTTGCATGAAAGCATGATAACTATTGCCATTATGACAGAAACTGATAGTATGAAATTCAGACGTAACCTCATTTGTTAAGCAAGTTTTTATATTGTGGAAGCACTTCCAAAAGTTTGTCAACAGCTTGATTTAGAGTGCAATTCATTGTTCCTCCCGCTGCATTTGTATGCCCGCCGCCGCCAAAATGACTTTTCGCCAATTCATGAACAGAAAATTCGCCTTTTGACCTGAACGACAATCTGATAACACCTTGACGTTCCGTTATCAAAACTGACATTTTTACGCTGTCAATCATCAACGGATAGTTCACAACTCCTTCTGTATCACCAACTTGATAGTTAAAAGACTCCAGATCCTCCTTACTCAAATATATGTAAGCAGTATTATATTCATGCAGAATCGTCATCCTGTTGCTGATGCAAAAGCCAAGCAGACGCATCCTATTTTCCGAGAAAGTATTGTATATATTACTGTGAATCAATGCATAATTGACTGTGGGGGAAATCAATTCACCACAAATCCTGAATGTTTCTGGATGATAAATTGAATGCGCAAAAGAACCCGTGTCAGTCATAATTCCGACAAGAAGACATGTCGCAATTTTATCATCTAAATATTTTTCAAAACCCTGTGATTTGATAAGTTCAGCCACCAATTCAGAGGTACTTGAAGTCTCAACTTCAGAAATATACTCGACGAATTGCGAAAGATCAGCGTCACGATGATGGTCTATCAAAAGTTTAGGAGTTTTCTTACAATGGCATAAATCATTATGAATCAATCCAGTACGGGATGGTGAATTAAAATCCAAATAGCAAATCAAATCAGCATTATTCAGATATTCAGCACCTTTTTCCGGATCCTTGTCATAAAGGAAAATATCTTCAATTCCAGGCATCCACGCCAAAAATTCCGGATAATCATTCGGTATGATAATCTTGGCGTCAATTCCAAACTTTAAAAGGAAATAATAAAAAGCCAACGACGACCCGATTGCATCACCATCCGGATTTACGTGAGATACAATAGCAACCCTTTTGTATTGAGTGATAAAATTGTTAAAGTTATTGAAAAACAATTCTTTAAACATTATTCTTTTCTATTTTTTCAGAAAGCAAAGATACAAAAAAATCGTTTTCAAAACATTAATAAAATGTTATTAATAAGGAAACATATTAATATTGTCTGCGCGAATTATACACCTCAAAAGTGTTGTCCTCATACATGATTAGAATTTTTTTTGGACGGTCGTCATGTTTGTGAAAATCGTGTTTATTTATCACAACATTTTGATTATCAGCAGAAAATGATGATTTTTCTGTTATTTCATCAATAACCGATGACTGGTCAGAATCATCTGATGCATCATTTTCTTCCGCAACACCAAAGTCTAATTTAATATTGGGGTCTTTCTCGATTTGGTTGAGTATTTCAGGCTGTTCAGCAGCATTGCAAGGTTCAACCATCGTAATTGGTTTCTTACCTAAAATGATCCAATCAAAACTATATTCCGGGAAAGTTTCCTTAAGTTTGATTAAAAAATCCAAGCTCGGATTATTCCTTCCGCTAAGCAGGTGTGACACGTTTGACGGCTGTATTCCCATCAAACCAGCGAACTGTGTGCCAGTCAAATTCTTCGACCTGAGAATGTGGGCAAGTCTGTCTTTAAAAGTTTCCATTGTATATACCTCTATAAAATTTCATTTTAGCATTATTTAAAGTTACAAAAGTAAACAATTATTTCTTACAAAAGTTAATTTATTGCATTTTATTTTTGTAAAATTGAAAATCAAAAATAAAACTTTCAACGTATTGTTTAAAAAATTTATATAAATACTTTTATATCAAATGTTTACAATATATTATCACATAAAATACTACTGTATATAAAATTATTCATTTTTTAAAGATATACTTTAAATTCTTTATTTATTATCTTGATTTATAACTTATTATATATTATTTGGTAATTTACTCAATATTTTAACATTACTAATTTTTGTTTACAAAATTACATTTGTAATATAAATATTTACATTTATACAACGCATTGTTTGTCAATTAATTATTATTTCGTATGTATATTTGTTAATTTTGTTTTTTATCCCAACCCTATGAATTAACATTTGTTAATTTTTGATTTAAACGCTTTTTCCGCATAAAATAGTCAATGATACCACAAAAAATCAAGTGTCTTTAAAACGCCTAAAACAGGCTTGTAGAGCAGCGTACAGACCAACCCTCCTACCCGATTGAAATTTCATGCAATTCTACAATGGTTATAAAAAATGATTTATTTTTGCAGAAAAATATCAGGATGGTATCAGGTCATATTCAGAAGTTAATTGCAGAAGGCGAACATCAGATGTTGGATTTCAAGTTTGAGATTTCCGACTGCAAGAAAATTGCCAGGTCTTTAGTGGCATTTGCAAACACTGATGGAGGACGTTTATTAATAGGTGTTAAGGACAACGGCACAATTTCAGGTATCAGATCTGAAGAAGAAAAACACATGATACAGACTGCAGCCGAGTTGTACTGCAAGCCCGCAGTTGAATTTTCAGCAAAAGAATGGAACATCAATGGAAAAAACGTCCTTGAAGTAATTATTCCCAAAAGTCAACATCACAAACACAAAGCTCCTGACCATAATAATATATATAAGGTGTACGTACGTGTCAAGGATGAAAATATCATTGCAAACAGCATATTAATAAAGGTGTGGAAACATGAAAATGATAAAAGTTTTGTAAAAATAACATTTTCAGAAGAGGAGAAAATGCTTTTAAAGTATTTGGAAGAAAACAAAACGATAAGTTTTGATGAATTTTTAGAGATTTCACACCTAAAGAAAAGGGCTGCCGAGAACATTTTTGTCAATTTTATTCTCATCGGAATGATAAAAATGGAAATGTCCGAAAAAAAAATTTCATTCAAATATTGTGATTTGGCGTAATTTTCGTTCGGAAAAAGTGCGGGAAAGCGCAAAACACGTCCGGGAA